>CALWNA010000058.1 GCA_944382505.1 uncultured Lachnospiraceae bacterium | reverse complement strand
GGCAGAATGGAATTTTATGTTCTGGGGACTGTATTTTGGAATACTCTTGCTGCTTGAAAAATTTGTGTTGAGAGGATTTCTTCAAAAACTGCCCTCCTTCATCCGTCACATTTATGTTTGGGTTCTTGTCATGATTGGATGGGTTTTGTTCTCTTTTGAAAAAGTTTCAGATATTATAACTTTTATAAAGGGAATGTTTCATTTTGAAAATTTTGTTGACGATAGAGCATTGTTTCTGTTGGGGCAGTATAAAATTATTTTGATTTTCGCAATGCTGTTTTCGGTCCCTGTCATACCATTTATAAAAAGAAAAATTATTGGTAATATTAAGAATAAAATTGTGTGCAATGTAATTTATTTCTGTGTAGCTTTGGTGTTTGTGGCACTGCTGGTTTTGTCAGTGGCAATGATTATCAGTGAATCCTATAATCCGTTTTTGTATTTTAGGTTTTAGGAGGAGTTATGGAAAAATATAAAAAAATAATTGCCGTTGTGGCGGCAGCAATCATTATAATTGTGCCGGTATTGTTATTTACGCTCCCTAAAAAAGATTTTTCTGAAAACGAGAACAGAGTGCTTCAGGATATACCGGAATACAGTATCGAAAATCTTGTCAGCGGGCAGTTAAGTAATGAGATCGAAAATTATGTCAATGATCATTTTCCACTGAGGGACAATCTTGTGGCAATGAAGACATATGTTCAGGCAGCCATGGGCTATAAGGAGATGAATGGGGTTTTTATTGCCCGTGGACGTCTGTTGCAACATATTGATAAGCCGGATGCGTCGGAATTTATCGAACGGGTCAATAAACTCTGTGAAAATTTAAGGAAGACATCAGTAAATATGAATCTGATGGTGGTTCCGACGAGCACAGAGGTTTACAGAGAACTTCTCCCGGCGCATGCACCGGATGTGGTGGAGGAACAGCCGATTATTGAAGAAATTTACGACCAGGTTCATTGCGGAACAATAGATGTGCTGGGAGCTTTAAAAGAGGCTAAAAATGACGGGGAAAATCTGTACTACAATCTGGATCATCATTGGAGTTTTTATGGAGCATATGTGGGATATACACAGTTTTGTGAAAAACACAATGTGCTTCCCGGAACAATGGAAGATTTTGAACCGGTATGTGTAAGTACAAATTTTAAGGGAAGTCTGTATTCCAAAGTTTTGCTGGAGACAATGCCGGCGGATGAAATACTGGCACCGAACCTGAAAAACAAATATTTGGTTGTAACGTATTGCGATAAAGGAACAAAAGAAAATACATATTATGATAAAAACTTTTTAAAGCAAAAAGATAAATACAGTTATTTTGGCAGTGGAAATCAGGCGCTCATGACTATAGAAAATAGCAGCACCACAAGTGAAAAAGAGATTGTAATTGTAAAGGACAGTTTTGCAAACTGTTTTATTCCGTTTATTATTGACGATTATAAGGTAATACACATAATTGATCCGAGATATTACAGACCCCATATAAGTGATTACATAAAACAGCATGAAAATGTTGATGAAGTGTTATTGTTATATAATATTGATTCATTTAATACAAATGACGGAATTGTAAAGATTAAATAAATGATACATAAAACATGATTCTAACCGGTTGCATGTAAAAATAATAATATCTGTGTGATGCCAATTATTTGGCAGGCAAACAGAAAAGCAGGGAAAGGAGATATAAGTATGGCTGAAAGAAGATTGGAAGCGAAAACAGCAGAATTTTCAAGAACGGAAATGTCGTGTGTGGTTGCACCCAGGGATTTAAATGGCGGCGGCAGGCTGTTTGGCGGAGCATTGCTGCAAAAGATAGACGAAGTCGCCGGAATTGTGGCAAAAAGACATTCCGGATGTAACAATGTGACTACGGCATCTATTGACAATCTTCATTTTAAGGCGGGAGCTTATGTCAATGATTTGCTTGTACTGATCGGATATGTCACATATACGGGAAAAACATCCATGGAAGTAAGAATTGACACTTATATTGAGGATTGTGAAGGTATGAGAAGACCCATCAACCGCGCATATTTTGTGATGGTAGCAATGGATGATGAAGATAAGCCGACAAAGGTACCGCAGCTCATTGTGGAAACGGAAAACCAGAAGGCAGAGTGGGAATGTGCAGTTTTAAGAAAAGAAAACAGATTAAAGAGAAAAAGAGAAGGATTTTAAAGGGTAGCAGACTTAACAAAATAACATATGCATAATCCCCCATTTTTTACAGATAATAACTTCATGACCGAAAAGGATAATGAATTAAAAAAATGGAGGACATTGTAATGAAAGCAACAGGTATTGTGCGCAGAATAGACGATTTGGGACGCGTGGTTGTCCCAAAAGAAATACGCAGAACGTTAAGAATCCGCGAAGGAGATCCAATGGAAATTTTCACCAATCATGAAGGGGAGATTATACTAAAAAAATATTCGCCTATCGGTGAAATCGATGGATTTGCGAAGCAATATGCAGAGGCGCTGGCGCAGATTTCAGGACATAAAATAATTATCAGCGATAGAGATCAGATTATAGCTGTGGCAGGCGGGGCCAAAAAGGATATGATTGGAAAAAACATCAGTCAGCAGTTGGAAAATCTGATTACAGACAGAGACGTGCTCACAACGGCCGGCGGTGTGGCAAAAAGCATTCCGGTTGTAGAAAATGAGGAAGCACCGAATACAGGGCAGGTCATATATCCAATAATTTGTGAGGGGGATATTATAGGCAGTGTAATTATTGTGTCAAAAGATGAAAAGCAGGATGTTACGATAACAGAGCAGAAACTTGCAGGTGTTGCAGCGGCCTTTCTCGGAAGACAGATGGAGGCATAGTTCTGCGATTGACCGATAAATGTTATGCAGTAAAAACAGGCTATAAAAAATGAAAGCTGGAATAATTGGTAATATCATCCGGAGAATCCTGTAAATGGTAGTTTTACCTTGACAAAGCCCATTAAATAGAGTATAAACTTTAGTAGATACGTGAGGAAAAGTATCGATAATTAATCAAGGAGGATTTACGATGAACAAGACAGAATTCGTAGCAGCTATCGCAGAAGAAGCTGGAATTTCAAAGACAGATGCAGCAAAAGCTGTTAAAGCATTTACAGATGTTGTAGTAGCAGAAATGAAGAAGGGTGAAAAAATTCAGTTAGTAGGATTTGGTACTTTTGAAGTGACAAAGAGACCGGAACGTCAGGGAATTAATCCTGCAACAAAGGAAAAGATTACGATTGCAGCAGCAAATGTTCCTAAGTTCAAAGCAGGTGCAGCTTTAAAAAATGCACTTAACTAATATTTTATTGAGCAAATAAAGGCTGTTACATATGTAACAGCCTATTTTTTTGCCTGAGGAATAAATGCTTTGCTATGGGCAAGGCATATTTGGTTTTGCTTCTTTGCCGAAAGGGAAAAGTTGCATGGTATAAATGGGCAGATGCGAATTTAGTCTTCTCGTAATAATATAAAAATTTAAGAGGTGAATTATGAGAATTGATAAGTTTTTAAAAGTATCCAGAATTATTAAAAGAAGAACCGTGGCAAATGAAGCCTGTGATGCAGGCAGAGTGCTTGTCAATGATAAGGTGGTAAAGGCGTCTTATGATGTAAAAGTAGGTGATATTATTCAAATTCAGTTTGGACAGAGAACAGTGAAAGTTCAGGTATTGAACTTAAATGAGACGGTAAAAAAAGAAGCTGCGGCTGAAATGTATAAGGATTTAAGCTGATAAATAGTTAAAAATGGTAATAAAAAATTATATGACGAATATATTGTCCTATAAAATATTTTTGTCAGGTGATTATGGAACAGAATTCTATATCAAAGTCTCATAAACTTACTTTAGATAACCGAAAGAGGACTTGCCTTACAGGAGTTAAGGATGTCGTGGCATTTGATGTGAATCAGGTCTTATTGGAATGTACCCTGGGTATGGTTTTGATTAAAGGTGCCGATTTAAAAGTAACCCGGTTAAGCCTGGAAAAAGGTGAGGTAGATGTAGACGGCCATGTTGACAGTGTTACATATTCTGAAGTGAAAGCCTATGGCGAAAAAGGAAAATCATTCATTAAAAGGATGTTTAAGTAATGAGTCCGCAGATTAGTGAGGAAACCTTACTTTTGCTTATGAGCATATATGGTGGTCTGGTTCTTGTATTATGCTACGATGTCATAAGGATTATAAGAAGAGTTTTTAAAGCTTCTGTACTGAGAGTAGTAATTGAGGATGTTGTGTTCTGGACCGGGGCTGCAATATTTATGTTTCATATTTTTTTAAAATATAACTATGGAAGACCGAGATATTTTGCGGTAGGCGCAGCTTTAGGTACAATGGTTCTGTTTGAATGGCTTATAGGACGTCATATAGTGGACAGAACAGCTTTTTTACTGAGAAAAATAATGAACACTTTGTTAAAACCATTGAAAAAAGTGTGGAAAATGATTAAACTTAAAACCAATAAGGTTTATAAAGCATTGAGAAAAAAGGTGAGAAAATGTCCCAACAAAGAAAAAGAAAGCCGACCTCCAGGGAAAGAGAAGTCGCAACGAAGGAAAGAAAAAGAAGACCGGCACAAACGCAAAGAAGACCGCCACAGACCTCCACGGCGACAAGACGGTTAAATGCGATTCATCAGAGAAGAATCAGAAGTAAAAGAATGATCATATCAATATCATTTGTAGTAGTGGCATTCTGTATTGTAATGGGCACCCAGATGTTCCAAAAATACAGTACGTTGCGGAAACTTCAAGAGCAGGAGAGCAAGCTGGAAAAACAATACCAGGAGGAATTGGAGCTGTCTCAGGAACTGAAGGATCAGGAATCCTATGTGAAAACAGACGATTATGTTGAGGAGATGGCGAGAAAACTCGGACTGTTATATCCCAACGAAGTAATTTTTAAACCGGAAGAATAAATATATCGTAAAAGGTTGGAAGATTTTGAACAATCTTCCAATTTTTCTTTTATAAACTTAAAAAAATGCCTGTGCCATGTAATGTCGAAAACTCTAATGATTTTTATACATTGGTTTGACAAAAAAATTGTTTGACACTTTGTATACTACTTGTCGTAATAATCATAGAGTGAAAAGGAGGAGGTTATGAAACAGAAGGTATTGAAACCCATTCTGTTACTAATGATAGGTGTTTTAATGTGTATGATTCCCATGCTGGGCTATTTTCCGATGTCAGAGAGCTGGTTTGCGGCATTATGTTCGGTAAAGTTTATGCCGGTGGCTGCTTATCCGGTAATGCTGGCTACGGTATTTAATTACGGGGGAATTCTGGCAGCCATGAAATATGGCACAATGATGGCAACAACAGGAATTTGTGTCGGACAGTACAGAAAGATGTCCGGAAATTTCAGCCCGTTTATTGCGGCATTGATCGCTTCCATAATAACAGTGTCCTTGGAAGCTATGGACTGGGCAATGAATGGAATGGTGTACAGAGAGTTATATGGTCTTGCTCCAATTATAATGCTTACATGGTCCACGACGGTAATTTTTTCTTATTTTGTAAAAAAATTTATGTGGTATGTACCCAAAAATACGGATTATTTTTCAGAAATGAAGAGAGAACAGATCATTAAAAATGATGGGATGATAAGAACTTCTATGGCATTCAAAAATCTTGCGGCAAATATTCAGAGAATGTCCAATATAGAAGCACTGCCGGAAGTAAATATGAATGGAACCATCGAACAGGAAATAGAGGGGAATCTGTGCAGAGGATGTGAAAATGGACAGATACAGTATCTGGAAAGGGCACGGCTGAATTATCTCTGGTATAATAAAATATTGGAGACAAGGGAAGCAATGGCAATACAGCTCAATGAGATGGCAGATATCATGGAGCATTACACCCGGCCGATTTATGAAGGACGAAAAGTTTTATTTGGAATGGAGGATTATGTAAAGCGTAAATTAAGAGAAAAAAAAATTGTAACCAGAAAAATATCCCTGTGTGAAAATGAAAAAGGAAGATTTGAAGTCAGAATTCTGGCAAAAAAGAAAAAAAGGACGGAAGTCAGGGCGGAACTGATGGAAAAGACGCTGTCTCAGGCATTGGGAAGAAAGATGAGAATGGCATCGTCCCAGGCTATGGAGCTAACCAATGAATTTTGTGAATATTTTTTTCTTGAAGAAGTCAATTTCATGACAATCAGCGGTTCGGCGCGAAGGACAAGAGAAGATGAAGATCGTTCCGGAGATAATTTTACATATATGACCATGGACAGTGGACAGACGTTTATGAGTATATGTGATGGGATGGGTTCGGGAAGGAGGGCACAAAGTTATAGCGAACTGGTAATTGATCTTTTGGAACAATTATTGGAGAGCGGTTTTGGTGAAAGTACAACACTGAAGTTGATAAATTCTATACTTCTTACCGGAAATCAATGGCAAGAACCGGCAGCGGTGGATATGGCATTGATTGACCAGTATTCAGGAATTTGTCAGTTCCTGAAAATGGGGGCGGCATGTACTTATATCAAGCGGGGAAACTGGGTGGAATGCATAAGGTCAACGTCGCTCCCAATGGGGGTTTTGGATGAAGTTGATATGGAGACAATAACAAAAAAACTTTATGATGGTGATTTTGTAATAATGATTTCGGATGGAATTGTTGATTCACTGAAATGTGAGGATAAAGAGGCTGCAATGGGCAGGATTATCATGGATATTGATACCTCAAGCCCGCGGGAGATGGCGTGGGAAATACTGAGTAAGTCTTTAGAGATGGCTGAGGGAATTCCAAAAGACGATATGACAGTTATCTGTACCGGAATATGGGATAAAATTCAATAATTTGTATTCCAATATTTGACAGAAAATCTCACATAAAGTATAGTTAGAATATGGTTAATAAAGTATTAGATTTTATAAAGAAAAATAAAATATTAGAATATGGCGACAGCGTCCTCCTGGGAGTATCCGGAGGCGCTGATTCCATTTGTATGTTGTATGTTTTAAATGAAATAAAGCCCTCTTTTTCTTTAACGTTGCATGTTGTGCATGTAAATCATCTGATTCGGGGACAGGAGGCACAAAAAGATGCAGATTATGTTCAAAGCACATGCAAAAAGATGGGGATTCCATGTACGCTGATTCAGGCGGATGTACCGGCAATGGTCAGAGAAAGCGGTATGTCAGAAGAAGAGGCGGGCAGAAAAGCGCGTTATAAAATATTTTACCAAGAAGCATTAAGATGTGGAGCCAATAAAATTTCTGTTGCACATAATCTGAACGACAACAGTGAGACAATTCTTTTTCATTTGTTCAGAGGAAGCGGAATAAAAGGACTGATGGGAATTCCCGTAAAAAGAGATATGATCATTCGTCCGTTATTGTGCTGTACAAGACAGGAAATAGAGGATTATCTGAATAAAAATAAAATAGTATACTGCACAGATAAAACGAATACAGAGACAGAATACAGCAGAAATAAAATCCGAATAGATATTTTCCCTTATATTAAAAAAAATATTAATCAAAGAGCCGAATATAATATTGTAAACGCGGCCGGAAATTTAAGAGAAATTTATGATTATATGGAACAGGAAGCGGCAAAGGCATATAAAAAATATGTTAAAGACGGATGTCTGTTGGAAAAAAGTTTTGCATTACATCCGGCATTACTTAATATGATTATAAGGATGATGATTGAAAAGACGGCAGGAAAGTTAAAAGATATTACCCGGGTTCATGTAATGTCCGTGATGGAACTGAGGAATGCAGAAGTTTCCAAATATGTAAATCTTCCATATAACTTAGTTGCGAAAAGAACATATACCGGCATAAAAATTGAAAAAAATATACCCGGAAAAAGTAAAAAAATTAAACAGCCACTGATTATAAATGGAAAAATATGTAATAATAGAAAAGTGGAAATAACTTTGGAAACAAAGCAAAATAATATTGGAAATATACCGCAATTGGTATATACGAAATGGTTTGATTATGATAAAATACATGAGTTAACCCTGAGAAATCGACAGGAAGGGGACTATATTGTTATCGATGATCTGGGCAGAAGAAAAAAGTTAAAGGATTACTTTATTAATGAAAAAGTGCCGAGAGATCAGAGAGATAATATCTTGTTGCTTGCAGATGGCAGTCACATCGTATGGATTATCGGGTACAGAATAAGCTCTTACTATAAGGTTACGGAATCTACATCAAATATTATAAAGGTTACTTTTATAAATGAATAATATATGGCAAGGAGCGAAAGATGAAAGGAAAAATCAACGAGTTAATCAGCGAAAAGCAAATTGACAAAAGAATACGGGAAATAGCGGAACAGATTAGCAGAGACTATGCGGGGAAAGAGGTTAAGCTTATCTGTATTTTAAAGGGAAGTATTTTTTATACCTGTGAACTGGCAAAAAGGATGACAGTGCCGGTGACTATGGATTTTATGAATGTTTCCAGCTATGGCAGCGGAACGAAAAGTTCAGGTAATATTATGATTAAAAAGGATTTAGACGAGAGTATCGAAGGTTTGGATGTTATTATTGTGGAAGATATTATTGATTCCGGTAATACGCTAAGCCGCTTGATACCTTTATTAAAAGAGAGAAAACCAGCCAGTCTTAAGGTGACAACACTTCTCGACAAACCGGATAGAAGAGAAGCGGATGTGGATGTCGATTATGTTGGCTTTGAAATAGAAGACAAATTTGTAGTAGGATATGGACTTGACTACGCCCAAAGTTACAGAGATTTACCTTTTATAGGAGAACTTGAAATCTAGTTAAGGAGGATTACTTTTGAATAATATGAGAAAATCAAGATTTTCCAGATTTTATTTTTTGGCAGTGGCGGTAATTT
>CALWNA010000057.1 GCA_944382505.1 uncultured Lachnospiraceae bacterium | reverse complement strand
TTAACGATTATGCACATTTTGAAAATGAAGACAGGCTTTTGCGGAAACATTTTGGTACCGGTTTTTTTACGAGTGAAAGTGTGTCAAAAGAGTAATCAAAGTCTGAGCAAAGTTTGCAAAGGAGTCCGAAAAAAAGCTTAAAGATAAGGCGGCCCAAATAATGAATTATAGATAAAATATCAATATTATATAAAAATAGGAGTGTAAAATATAATGGCAGATAATTATGATGGCAATAGTATTTCCGTTCTGGAAGGATTGGATCCGGTACGAAAAAGACCGGGAATGTATATTGGAAGCGTCGGTACAAAAGGATTAAATCATTTAATATATGAGATTGTGGATAACTCTGTGGACGAACACTTGGCAGGTTATTGTTCAGAAATCAAAGTGACCTTGGAAAAAGACGGTTCGGCGACCATTGTGGATAACGGACGTGGAATTCCGGTGGACCTGAATGAGCAGGTGGGACGTCCGGCTGTTGAGGTGGTATTTACAACGCTTCATGCGGGAGGTAAGTTTGGCGATGGCAACTATAAGATTTCCGGCGGACTGCACGGAGTCGGTTCTTCGGTTGTAAATGCATTGTCTTTGTGGTTGGAAGTGGATGTCAAACGTGATGGCAGGATTTATAATCAGCGGTATGAGCGTGGAAAAATCTGTTATGATCTGAAAGAGATAGGAAAGTGCAGAAAAAATGACACCGGAACGACTGTCCGTTTTTTCCCGGATGGAGAAATATTTGAAAAGACATATTTTAAGGCAGAATCTATAAAAAGCAGGCTGCATGAAACTGCATATCTCAATCCGGAGCTGACGATTATCTTTGAAAATAAGAGGTTTGGCGAAGAAGAAACCGTAACTTTTCATGAGGAAAATGGTATTAAAGCTTTTATTTCTGATATGAATCGGGATAAGGAAACCGTGACGGATATTGTATATTTCAAAAAAGCTCAGGAAGGCATTGAGGTGGAAGTAGCTTTTCAGTATATCAATGAATTTACTGAGAATATTTCCGGTTTCTGTAATAATATTTATACCCAGGAAGGGGGTACCCATATTACAGGATTTAAGACGATTCTGACTACCATTATTAATCAGTATGCAAGAGAACTGGGTACTTTAAAAGAAAAGGATGCAAACTTTACCGGGGCGGATATCCGCAACGGACTCGTTGCCGTAGTGGCAATAAAGCATCCGGACCCGCGATTTGAGGGACAGACAAAAACAAAGTTAGACAATCCGGATGCGGAAAAAGTAACAAAAAATATTGCAGGGGAACAGCTGACACTGTTCTTTGACAAAAATCTGGAGACTTTGAAAAATATAATCAGCTGTGCTGAAAAATCGGCAAAAATCAGAAAGGCTGAGGAGAGAACAAAAACAAATCTCTTGTCAAAAAGTAAGTTTTCCATAGACAGCAATGGAAAACTTGCAAACTGCGAGAGCAGAAAACCGGAAGAATGCGAGATTTTCATTGTGGAAGGTGATTCTGCCGGCGGCTCCGCAAAAAGTGCAAGGGATAGAAAAACCCAGGCGATTATGCCAATCCGAGGAAAGATTTTAAATGTAGAAAAGGCATCTATGGATAAAGTTTTGGCAAATGCCGAAATTAAGACAATGATTAACGCGTTTGGATGCGGTTTTTCCGAAGGATATGGCAATGATTTTGATATTGAGAAGCTGAAATTTAACAAGATTATTCTGATGACGGATGCAGATGTGGACGGCGCGCACATTGATACGCTGCTTCTTACGTTCTTTTATCGGTTTATGCCGGAACTCATTACGCATGGTCATATTTATATTGCTACACCGCCGCTTTACAAAGTTGTGCCAAAAAAGGGAAAAGGCGAATATTTATATGACGACAAGGCGTTGGAAAAATACAGAAAAAATCATACAGGATTTACACTCCAGAGATATAAGGGTTTGGGAGAGATGGACCCGGAGCAGTTATGGGAGACAACACTAAATCCGGAAACAAGAATTTTAAAGCAGGTAGAAATTGAAGATGCAAAAATGGCATCACAGGTGACAAGTATGCTAATGGGAAGCGAAGTAGGTCCGCGTCGTGACTTTATTTATACCCATGCAAAAGATGCAGAATTAGACATTTAGGGAGGAAAAAATGGCAGAGCAAATTGTTAAAACAGAATATTCTGAAGTAATGCAGAAAAGTTATATTGATTACGCCATGAGCGTTATATGTGCCAGAGCCCTTCCGGATGCAAGGGACGGACTGAAACCCGTGCAGAGACGCGTGCTTTATGCAATGGATCAGTTGGGACTGAGCCACGACAAGCCGCATCGTAAGTCTGCCCGTATTGTCGGTGATACCATGGGTAAATATCATCCGCATGGTGACAGTTCTATTTATGAAACCTTGGTCGTTCTGGCGCAGGATTTCAAAAAAGGAATGGCGCTGGTAGATGGGCATGGAAATTTCGGCTCCATTGAAGGTGATGGCGCTGCGGCCATGCGTTATACAGAGGCAAGATTAAAAAAGTTTACACAGGATGCTTATCTGGCGGATTTGGATAAAGATGTGGTAGATTTTATGCCAAATTTTGACGAGACGGAAAAAGAGCCGATGGTGCTTCCGGTAAGAATTCCGAATCTTCTGGTAAATGGTGCGGAAGGCATTGCAGTAGGCATGGCGACAAATATTCCAACCCATAATCTTGGCGAAGTGATTGATGCAGTTGTTGCTTACATGGAAAATAATAAAATTTCCACAGAGGAATTGCTTGAAATTATGCCGGGACCGGATTTTCCCACAGGCGGAATTGTGGCAAATAAGTCAGATTTGAAAGATATTTATGAAACAGGTACGGGGAAACTGAAACTGCGGGGAAAACTTGTTTTTGAAAAGGGAAAGGGACGAGAGAAAGATAAACTTGTTATTACTGAAATTCCTTATACGATGATTGGTGCGGGAATCGGAAAATTTTTGTCGGACGTGGTGGAACTGGTAGAGACAAAAAAGGCCGGTGATATCGTGGATATTTCCAATGCATCAGATAAAAACGGCATCAGAATTGTTCTGGAATTAAAAAAAGGTGCAGATGTTGAAAAGTTAAAGAACATGCTGTACAAAAAAACAAAGCTGGAAGATACTTTCGGTGTGAATATGCTCGCCATTGCTGACGGAAGGCCGGAGGTTATGGGTCTTAAGAGTATTATTAAGTATAATGTAGAGTTTCAGTATGAGCTGGCACAGCGAAAGTACACTACATTGCTGAATAAGGCTTTGGAGCAGAAAGAAATTAAAGAAGGATTGATTAAAGCCACAAATATCATTGATCTTATTATTGAGATTATCAGAGGCTGCCAAAATCAAAAGCAGGTGAAAGAATGTCTCGTTCATGGTAAGACAGAGGGAATTCAGTTCAAAAATCCGGAATCAGAAATTCTGGCAGGAAATCTTTCTTTTACGGAACGCCAGGCGCAGGCAATTCTGGAGTTACGGCTTTCAAAACTTATCGGTCTGGAAATTTTGGCACTTCAGAAGGAATACGAAGAACTGACAAACAAAATCGCAGCGTATGAAGACATTCTGGGAAGCAGAAGAACTATGACAAAGGTTATCAAAAAAGACTTACTTGCAATTAAGAAGGAGTATGCGGTTCCGAGACAAACTCTGATTGAAGATGGTGAGGAAGCGGTGTTTGATGAGAATGCCTTTGTTGAACAGGAGGTCGTATTTGTTCAGGACAAGTTTGGCTATGCAAAGCTTCTTGAACCTTCTGCATTTGACAGAAATATTGAATCTGTAACAAGGGATAACAAGTATTATTTTAATTGTATGAACACAGATGCAATCTGTATTTTTACGGATAACGGTAATATGCATCAGATTAAGGTGGCGAATATTCCTTCGAAAAAAGTAAGAGAAAAAGGCGTACCGATTGATAATCTCGGAAATTACAGCAGCGAGGGAGAAAACATTGTTGCATTGTTCAGTGCAAGTATGATCAAAGACAGAAAACTTCTATTTACAACAAAAAAAGGAATGATCAAACTGGTAGATGGCAGTGAGTTTCAGACAAACAGAAAGACCATGTTGTCAACAAAGCTGGCAAAGGATGATGAGCTTGTTTCCGTAAAGATTACAAGAGTATCTACAAAGGAAGTTGTTGCTGAGGATGTAGAAATGCCGGTTCTTCTTACGGGTGGCTCCGATGATTTTGAACCCCTTGATTTCGAACAGATGGAATTTGACTCTCTGGGAGAAATCAATGATGTTCCGACGGTAGAGACGGAACTTCAATATACAAGAGAAATACTTGTACTTCAGACAGAGGAGGGAATTTTCCTGAGATTCCCACTGAAGGAAGTTCCTGAAATGAAAAAAGCAACTTTAGGAGTAAAAGGAATTAAATTAAACGATAAAGATTTTGTTTCCAACGTTTACCTTCTTGATATAGGTGATAATGAAGTGGTAGAATGTAATGGGAAGCAAATTGAGTTGAGAAAACTTAAGACAGGAAAAAGAGGAACGAAAGGTGTAAAAGTGCGCAAGGCATAGCTTACAGAGTAATGAAGCAACTGTGAGAGAAAAGAGTGAAGATACATGAGAGATATAAAATTGCGAGACATGAAGTTAATCAATAGAGTGATAGCTACAATTATGATAGTAGTTATGGCTATCGGGGTATGCCCGGCTGCAAGAACCGAGACAGAGGCGGCTACGGATCCTTTTGAGCAAAGCATCAGTGGATTTCCGGACAGCTATAAGACTTATCTGAGGCAGCTGCATGCCAAGTATCCGAATTGGAAATTTGTTCCCTATAATACAGGCATTGATTTTGCAACAGCAGTTTCCAAAGAGGCTGAGAATGATAGAAGTCTGATAGAAAATGCGTATAGTAAATATTTGAAATCGAATGCCAAGGGAGATTATAATAAATCTACCGGCAGTTATATTGCAAAAGATGGCAGCTCATGGGTGACAGCATCAAAGAATTGTATTGCCTACTTTATGGATCCGAGAAATTTTCTGGACGATACCCATATATATATGTTCGAACAGCTGTCTTATGATGCGGCGACCCAGACACAGGATGGTGTGGAGGCGATTTTGCAAGGCTCTTTTATGTACAAGACCAATATTGGATACATAACGACTGCCGGCAAATACACATCAACAACAACACTTTATTCAAAACAGATTATGAATGCGGCAATCAGTTCCAAAGTAAGTGCATATTATCTTGCAGCAAAAATACTTCAGGAGGTTGGAAGTCAAAAAAATTCCACGTATGCCGGAATGGGAGCAAGCGGAAGTGTCAGTGGAAAATATTCCGGCGCCTATACAGGGATTTATAATTTTTATAATATAGGGGCGACATCAAGTTCAAATCCTATTGCAAACGGATTAAAATGGGCAAGTTCGGGGACTACATATCAAAGGCCATGGAATACGCCGGCAAAATCTATTTCCGGTGGAGCACAATACATAGGAGAAACATACATTAATTGTGGTCAGAACACTATATATTACCAACGATTCAATGTTAATAGGAATTCATCTTATGCATTGTATACCCATCAGTATATGACAAATATTTATGGAGCAGCCAACGAGGGAGCACTTACCTCAGATGCGTACAACAGTCTTGGAATTGCGTCGCTTGCAAAGACCTTTGTGATACCTGTATATAATAATATGCCGGCTGTTAATAACACTGTAAAACTTGGAAGTACAGGTTCAAAAACAGGTGTGACAAATTCGGCGGTTAATTTGAGAAAGGGGCCTAGTACAGAATACGGCAAAGTTATCTCATTGAGTGCCGGCGATACAGTTACTGTCAGCAGCGGTGTGATGACGGATGTCAGTTTCGGTACAAGGTGGCTTAGCAATCCTTATTGGTATAAAGTCAGCGTCACGAAAAATGGCACAACATACAGTGGATATGTTGCGGCAACATATGTTGATTTAAATACGGAATATACTATCCTGAAGAAGAATAAAATGAAATTACCGGTAACCCTAACAACCAATGAAACCATATATTATATGTCAGATAATCCGGCGGTTGCAACTGTGGATTCGTCAGGAAATGTCAAAGGAAAGAAAAAGGGGACTACAATCATCAGGGCATTTACATCCAGTGGGAGCATGAGTGCGACAGCAATTCGGGTATTTGTAAAAGGATGCACCTTGAATAAAAGCAGTTTGACATTGAATGTGGGAGAAAAGAAAAAACTGAAGGCAACAGTATATCCGACCAACGCAACGGATAAAACGGTTACGCTTTCTTCCAGCAATAAAAAAGTAGCTAAGATTACGAAAAAAGGAAAAATAAAAGCAAAGGCACCCGGCACGGCAGTGATTACAGCAAAGGCGGCAGTTGGCGGTGCAACGGCAAAATGTACGGTGACCGTCATACAGCCTGTTACGTCAATCAGCTTAAATAAAAAAAATGTTAAACTTCAGGTGGGTAAAACCCGGACATTAACGACAAAAATAGCACCGTCAAATGCAAGTATTAAGACAGTGACATGGAAATCATCAAATACCTCTGTGGCAAGCGTTTCATCTGCCGGAGTTTTAACCGGAGTATCTGCGGGAACTGCTACAATTACGGCATATTCTCACAACAATAAGACGGCAACCTGTAAGGTGAACGTTATTCCCCAAAAAGTTGTTGTAAAAGCCAAATCCAAAGGATATAATTCTATCAAACTGACATGGAATAAAGCAGCTAATATTACGAAATATTGGATATACAGAAAAGACAGTCAGGGAAAATATGTTAAAATAGCAAAAGTAAAGGGAACAGCAGCATCATATAAGGATAAAAATCTTGTAACCGGCCAAAGTTATTCTTACAAAGTTAAAGCAATTAGAACCGTAGGAAAGAAAAAGTACAAGAGCAAGAAATCGAAAGCGGTAACTGCGACACCCATTCCGGCAAAAACAAAAATAATTTCTATTCTGTCTTCAGGAAGTGGAGCAGTTCTGAAATGGAATGTCGTAGAAGGCGCCACAGGTTACAGGATTTACAGATGCGAAACAAAAAAAGGAACATATCAATCAGTTAAGACCGTAAAAACAACAGAATATTCTGATACCGGGCTTGCGAGCGGACAAACGTATTATTACAGAGTGGTAGCATACAAAAAAGTTTCAGGTAAAAAGATTTACGGGAAATATTCAAAACGTGTTTCGATACAAAAATAGATGCTGGTAAGGTAAAAGTTCCTTTTCTTTTCATATTCGGAAACAAAAAGGATTACATTCATGTGCGCTTAGCTTATTAGGAGGCAAATATGATTAATTTTGTAGTAAGTGATTTGGAAAGTGCGTTGATTCCGGATGGACAGTTGGAAATTTCGGAAAAAACAATTAATCTTATTTTAGAGTTAAAGAAAAATAATGTAAAGTTTGCAGTTGCCACAGGAAGAAATTATGATGCAGTGCGTCCGCTGTTTGGTAAAGTGAGAAATGATATTATTTATATCTGCAATGACGGTGGTGTTGTGATTTATCAGGATAAGGTTATAAGTAAGACACCGATTGACAGGCTGGTATGTTTGGATGTTGCGGCAGAAATAGAAAAAGATATGAGATTTCAGTTGGTTTTTGCCGGAGAGCGTAATGCCATGATTCGTACCCGCAATAGTGATTTTATTAATTATTTAAAAAAGATGGGTATTGAAACCGAATATATCAAAGATGTCAAGGCAATACATGAAGATATTACAAAAATCACAATATATACCCGCGATGGACTGGATGAGGAGTCTTATGAGCATTTCTTTCGCAAATGGTCTAACAAGTCGAATGTTGCAGTTTCAAATCCGGAGCAGGCATATATTACAGGGGAATATGTAACAAAAGGAACAGCATTGGCGTTGGTTCAACATGTGTTTCATATTTCAGAGGAAGATACAGTGGTATTTGGCGGAGGATACAGTGATATAGATATGTTTGAACATTCCTATTTCAGTTATGCAATGCAGTTTGCAGATGCACAGGTAAGAAGATCTGCGAAACATATTGCCGAAAATGTAGATACAATCATGGAAGACATTTTAAGAATGTAGAAGTACAATGATAAAATTTTTCAGGAGATAACAATGAAGAAAAAACAATTTGCAGCGTTGGGAATGGCGGTTATTCTAGGAATATCATCGCTGTCAGGATGCGGCATAAAAACGGACACACCGATTATCGGTACATTGGTGGGACTGGACAGCGACCAGATATTTCAGGTTGAGAATTTGATTTGCAGCCGTGAGGAATATATGCTGATACTTATGAACACCCAGAATGAATACAAAAATGACTTTGGAGGTACCGTCGACTGGAATGCAAAGATAGATGAAAACACAACGCTTCACGATTACGTAATGGAACGGGTAAAAGAAGATATTACCTTGAATTATACGCTGGCAGCATTTGCGACAGATAAAGGAATCCAACTTACGGAAGAAGAAAAAACAAACATTTCCGCTGCGGCCGGTGAATACTTTGACACACTCAATGAAGCGGAAAAGGATTATACCGAAGCCAGCGTAACGGATGTAGAGAGTGTGTATACCAATTATCTGCTGGCAAATAAACTTTATTCGCAATTGACGGCTGATGTAGGGACCAGGGTCAGCGATGAAGAAGCGAGAGTGATCAAAATTCAGTACATACGAATGAGTACAGAAAAGAATAAAGAGAGTGAAATCAAGTCTACCTATGAGAATGTAATTGATCT
The DNA here is from genome assembly GCA_944382505.1 of uncultured Lachnospiraceae bacterium. Taxonomy (GTDB): domain Bacteria; phylum Bacillota; class Clostridia; order Lachnospirales; family Lachnospiraceae; genus Eubacterium_G. Next base: position 1,453 of record CALWNA010000057.1, on the reverse strand, counting down.
GGTAAACGGTGGATACCAGCAGTTTTCCAGAGAGGCAAAGCAGTACAGCGAGGATGAGGTCATAGAAAAAACGTTAAAGAAAAATGAGGCAAGTTTAAAGTTTGAACAGGAAGCCTTTAATTTAAGTGATGGTGAAATGAGTGAAATTATCCAGGAAGATAATGATTTTTATCTGGTGTACTGTGTAAATAGTTATATGCAGAAAGAAACAGCGGAAAATAAGCAAAATATTATTACGCAATTAAAAGAAGATGCGTTTCAAACGCAGTACGATCAGTTTGTTGACAATGCAAAAACTGATTTCAATACAAAGGCGTGGAACAAAATGGAATTATCCGGAGATGAGAATGTGAAAAATGCTGATTTAATGAATAAGTATAATGCAATGACAACAGAATAAGGGTTACGATAAAAAGAACAATATAAAAAAGCAGGTTCTATTGAAACCTGCTTTTTTTGACTTTTAAAAACTGTGTCAGCCCTCTTTTTTTACGGGAGGTGTTGATTTTTTCTGTTGAAATAACTTTAAAATCTTATTTTGAAATGCCAGTCCCAAAAAGATTAAAAGACAGATAATTGTAATGATTATCCCTGGTACAAAACCTTTAGGACAGTATTTAAATGTAATTTGGTGCGTTCCCTGACTGACAAGAACACCTGTCAATGCGCCGTCACAAATTTCCGTGGTGGATGATTTGACACCGTCGATGTAAACGGACCATCCTTCGTCATAAGGAATGGAAGTGTACATGATTCCGGTGTAATCCGCTTCAATAGTACCCGTGATTTCCGTATCGGAATAGGATTCCACCTGATATGGATGCGCGTTTAATAATTGATAATCTTTTTCCCAGGCATCATTGTCAAAGGCGTATGCATAACAAGTATTTAAGCCCTGACCATCACTGGCAGTTACGGTAATTGTGGAACCGGCACTTACTTCACCAACATGACAAATATAATTTTGGTTCGTAGATGAGAATGACATCGTTTTGCTTGTAGAACCACTGATGGTTGCTGTTAATGATTCTGCGGAAGTGGTACAGAAGAAGTAAACATCAAATGTATCTTCATTTCCGGTTGGTGTATATGTGTCTTCCGGATCCAGATCATATTCAGCAATAATAGTGCCGGCAGATGGCGATTTCAATTTATGAAAGACAGGTTCGCCGTCATTGACAGCAGAAGTAACGAAATTATTTTGTGTCATAAACGGATTTCCTGTGGTTGTGTCCCAGTTTGCCATGGTGCTTGATTTTATCATAAAACCAAGCGGCAGCGTATTGTTATATTCGTACAGATTGAGTACGGAAGTGCCGCCGGAACTTGTTGTATATGATTCCGAAGCAACTTGTGTTGTTGCGGAAGGGATAGATGCCTCCCCGGTAGAATATTCATATTTTATGGAAAAGAGAGAGGCCGTAAGCGGTGTATGTCCATAATATGAATATGC
>CALWNA010000056.1 GCA_944382505.1 uncultured Lachnospiraceae bacterium | reverse complement strand
AAAATTTCCTGATATCAACGCTTTGGCAGAAGCCGATGTAGATGAAATCGAAGAAATTGTAAGACCCTGCGGTTTGGGGAAAAGCAAAGCCAGAGATATCAGTCTCTGCATGAAAATGCTAAGAGACGAATATGACTGCAAAGTTCCGGATGATTTTGACGAACTTTTAAAGCTTCCGGGGGTGGGCAGAAAAAGTGCGAACCTTATTATGGGAGATGTCTTTGGAAAACCTGCCATCGTAACGGATACGCATTGTATCCGACTGGTAAATCGAATGGGGCTGGTAGACGGTATTAAGGATCCTAAGAAAGTGGAGATGGCTTTATGGAAAATCATTCCTCCAAAAGAAGGCAGTGACTTCTGCCATCGGCTGGTTTACCATGGAAGAGCTGTCTGTACTGCAAGAACAGCACCTCATTGCGATAAATGCTGTTTAAATGATATTTGCAAAAAGAAAATTTAGAGATTCGGCAAAAATTATATGCCAAAGCATCTGTTTGTATTTTTAAAAATTTATGCAAAATTCAAATTTTATGTTTGTAAAATAAAAAGGAGTCAAACCGACTCCTTTTTATTATAACTGCCCAATCTCTTTTAACCAGTTTCTGATTTCTCTTTTTGTTCCATAATCCGCAGTATATCCTTCTAAAAGTGTTGCCCCTTGTGTCAATTCTGTAATTTCGGGCATTGACTCTTCGATATCGCTTCCACCGCTGGTACAAAATGGAATAACAGTCTTTCCTTTTAAGTTATATTGTTCCAAAAAAGTATTTATTACCTTTGGCGCAGTATGCCACCAAATCGGGTACCCCACATACACTATATCGTAAGATTTCATGTTTGCTGCAACAGAAGTAATTTCCGGGCGGGCGTCCTGTTTTACTTCCTCGTCAGCTCTTTCCACTGTTGCGTCATAATCATTCGGATATTTATCTTTTTCCCGAATGCGAAGCAAATCACCACCGGTAAGTTTTTGAATCTTTTCTGCTACATCTTTTGTTGTGCCTGTCTGGGAAAAATAAACAATTAAAATATCCTGTTTCTTTTTTGACGGCTTATTTACCGTAACATTGCACCGATATTTTTTACCGTCTGCAGTTGCCGTAATTACTGCTGTTCCTTTTCTCCTTGCCTTAATTTTGCCTTTTTTGTTTACTGTCACAACGGATTTTTTTGATGATTTCCAGGTCACTTTGTCAGCACCTGATACCCTGAGTTTTCTGCTTTGACCCTTCGACATAGTGATATTCGTGATGTTCAGTGCTTTTTTTGTTGCTGCATCTACATCCGTTCCACGAAAAGCCATCATTCCGACAATCATAATAACTGCCATGCTGATAAAAAACAGACTTTTTCCCGTTCTTTTTGCAAACATTTTCCCGCTCCTCCTTATAAACATTCTATTAAAATTTCATATATTTCATCTGCATTCAGCTTCTTACAGCATCCCGCAGTAATATTACTGCTCTCTGCCACTTTACGAAGCATCTCTTTATCCGTAATTCCCATTTCTTTCAGGGTTGTCGGAAGTCCGATTTCTTTAATAAAATCAGCCAATGCCTCTACTCCTGCCAAAGCCAGCTCTTTTTGTGTTTTATTTTCCTCACTGATTCCCCAGACTTCTTTTGCAAATCTTGCAAACTTTTCCACACCTTCCGTATAAATATGTCTGTATAATACAGGATGAATGACGGCCAGCCCCTGTCCGTGGTTACAATCCGTATAAGCGCCAAGCTGATGCTCTATCTGGTGTGCCTGAAAATCCGTCACTTTTCCAATCTTTAATATTCCATTTTCTGCCATTGCGGAATCCCACATCAGCTCACTTCTTGCAAACACATCTTCAGGATTTTTTACGACTTTTCGAATATTTCTGATTGTATTTCTCATAACAGCTTCACTGATTTCATCAGAAATAAATGTCTGCTGCGGTTTTCCAAAATAAGTTTCCATGGCATGGCTTAATGTATCAAAAGCCCCTGATATTACCTGTTTCATCGGCACTGACATGGTATATTCCGGGTCAAGCATCGCAAAATCTGCATATGCGCCGAGTACACCCGCCTTAATATTTTTTTCTTCATTGGTGATAACCGCTCCATTATTTTGTTCCGAACCGGTTCCGGATGCGGTGACAACCACGCCCATTGGGAGAGCCTTTGCAGGAAACTTATGCTCTGTAAATTCCATTTCCCATATATCTTCCTCCGTAACTGCCTGAACAGCAACAATCTTACAGCAGTCACTGACAGAGCCGCCGCCTACTGCAAGAATAAAATCAACTTTATTATCTCTCGCAATCTGTGCTCCCTCCTGTACTTTTGCATAAGTCGGATTTGACATGATACCGCTAAATTCAATAATCGTTTTCCCGGCATTTTTTAATATTTCCGTGATTTCATCATAAATACCGTTGCGCTTAATGGAACCCCCTCCATAAGCCAGCATAACGTTTTTTCCTGCTTTTGCTAACTCCTGCGGCAAATTTTTTGCCGCTGCGTTTTTTCCAAAATACACTTTTGTTGGATATGAAAATGTAAACTCATTCATTTTTTATTTCCTCCTAAAATAAATTATCTGCATTGCCATCAGTTACTATCAATAGTATAAGTTCCGATAGTTACTACCGCGCAAGTATTTTTTATTTTTTTGTGATTTTAGAACCACCAAATACATCTGACATTTTCATATGATTCAATGCCTCGTCCATGGCATTAATCTCCGCAATGGAGAGTTCAATTTCTGTCGCGCCGGCGTTTTCTCTCAACCGCTCCGGTTTTCTTGTTCCCGGAATCGGCACAATCCAGGATTTTTTATTCATCATCCATGCCAGAGAAATCTGTGCCGGTGTTGCATGATGTTCTTTTGCCGCGTTTCGTATCAACCGGAATAAATCACGATTTGTATCAAACGCTTCCGGCTGAAATTGTGGCATATTACGGCGGTAATCTCCTTTTTCATTGTAGTTACTATCCTTCGTATAATAATCTGACAGCAACCCGTTTGCCAGAGGGCTAAAAGGTACAAATCCAATATTTAACTCCTCCAGCAAAGGAAATAATTTTTCATACTCCCGGTACATCATAGAGTAACGATTCTGGATTGCAGTTACAGGACATACTCTATGGGCCTTTTTGATATCTTTTTCTTTTGCCTCTGAGATTCCCCAATGAGTAATTTTTCCTTCCTGTATCAGTTCTGACATAACACCTGCCACCTCTTCTATCGGGACATCGGGATCAACACGGTGTTGATAATATAAATCCAGATGGTCTGTCCGTAACCTGGAAAGCGTTCCTTCAATTGATTTTCTGATTGTTTCCGGCCGGGAGTCAGGCAACAGCGGATACGGAACTTTTCCCTCGGACTTATCAAAGGTCAGACCGAATTTGGAAGCCAGAACAATTCTATTTCGATACGATTTCAATGCTTCTCCCAGCAGTTTTTCATTGTCATGGGGATCGTCATCCGTTCCATAAACTTCCGCGGTATCAAAAAATGTATATCCCATATCAACCGCCTGTGCCAAAAGTTCTGTCATTTCTTTTCGGTCCGCAGGGGCACCATATGCGCGGCTCATTCCCATACATCCAAGCCCTATTGCCGAAACTTCCAAATCTTTTCCTAATATTCTTCTTTTCATATATTAAAGATCCTTTTCACAAATGAACTGATATTATAAAACTTCCGTTATTTTTATTACCTTTACTTTTGTTCGTCAAAGTTTGGCGCAAAATTAAGATATCCCTGAAGAGCCTCCTTACTGGCAGTATAATATCTTACATTTTTATCAACTTTCGCTATTTCGGCAATTTCTTCCTCTGTGAGAGCAAAGTCAAAAATATTGATATTGTCTTTGATGTGCTCCTCATTCTTTGAACCCGGAATGACGATATTTCCGACCTGTGTATGCCATCTTAATATAATCTGTGCATTGGACTTGCCATATTTGTCTGCGAGTTTCGTAAACACCGGTTCCTTCAACAGCGCCTTATCTCCATGCCCGAGCGGATACCATGCCATAATAACTGTTCCAAACCGGTCAAGATAATTTTTCAGGGATGTCTGTGGAAAATATGGATGTGCCTCTACCTGAACCACTGCCGGTTTCATTTCTGTTTTATCCACAATCTCTTTTATCTGTTCCTCAGAAAAATTGGAAAGTCCCAGAGATTTAACTTTTCCCTCCTGAACAGCTCTCTCCATTGCCTTATAAGCTCCAACATAATCTCCTACCGGCTGGTGCAGGAAAAGAAGATCAATATAATCTGTATCTAATCTTGCAAGCGTCTCATCAATTGCCCTGTCTTCTGTGGCATATACACTGGGCCAAAGCTTTGTGGAAATATAAACATCCTCTCTGGCTTTTTGGGAAGCCTTTACAGCACGTCCGACTGCCTTTTCATTCATATATGCATTTGCCGTATCAATTAACACATATCCGTTTTTCAACGCTGCGATACAGGAAGCCTCTGCCTCATCCGGCTGCAGTAAAAAAGTGCCAATTCCTGCTGCCGGTATTTTTGTTCCATTATTAAGATTTAAATATTCCATTTTTCTCCTCCATATATATTTTTTATTGTAAGATACATAATTTATACATCTGTTCCTATTGTTAAAATTTTTATTACTGCATCTGTTCTTCCCAAAATGCAACTGCATCATCCAACCAGCCGTCAGCAACCGTTCCGGTTCCCAGACCAAATCCATGGCTGAGTCCTTCATAGGGATGAAATTCTGTGGGAATTCCCAGTTCTTCTAACCGGTTCAGCCGATTCTGCATAGTTCTCCAGTTGGCAATACCGTCTCTTGTTCCAACACAGGCATAAGTAGGTGCATCTTTGTCAGAAACCTCCGAATATCCGGTATATTGCATAATCACTGCTGACGCCTGTGGAATATCCCTAAGTCCTAAACTTTTTGCATAATCTGAATTTCCCAGCACTGCCGCCATTCTGGCTCCTGCCGAACCGCCCCAGAGAGAGTAATTCTTTGTATCAACCTCTAAATCTTCCGCATGCTCATAAATATACCGGATTGCCTGCGCCAAATCCTCATAAGGTTCTTCCGGGCGGTAAATCAGCGCAAATGCATTGTATCCCTTTTTACTGAGTTCTAATGCATGGGGAAAACTGTCATGCATGGCGCCCACATACATAAATCCTCCACCTGCATTTACAATTGCAAACGGTTCTTGCGGTGTCCCTTTGAAATAGAAGAGTCCGGTATCTGCCTTTGAGCTGTCTTCTGCAATCTCCTCATCGGAATAAATAGGATAAAAAATTTGTTCACCGCTTTTCGCTCTTCTAAGCAAATCATTTACAATTTCTACTGTTTTTTCTACTTTAATATTGGAGTACCACACATACACATTGTCCGTGCTTACATCTGCAAGTGTCATATCATCTGTAACTGTACGATCCACCGGAAAAAGCAGGCGCCCGAAATCTTCAAAATAAGGATTTTCTATAATCTCTCCCACCGTAGTATTTTCTGTCACACTGCTTTCTCCTTCCCTGTTCCCGGTATTTGAAACAGATTTTTCGTCCCCCGGATCATCTGTTTTTCCGCTTATGGAAGCCTCTGTTTTTTCCGTAATATCAGCATTTTCCTGCGTTTTGCCACAACCTGCCAGAATAATGATACACATTACTACAACAAACACTGATTGGAAAATTCTTTTTTGTTTCATGCAAAATTCCTTCATCATTGTCTCTTTTTAATATCCCAATTCTTCTATCCAATCAATGATTTCCTGATCATCTGTGCCGCCGGAAAAGCGCTGTCCTTCCTGCCAGTCACCTGTCCCTGCCATTTCCGCAAGCAGCTCTCCACTCTCACCAAGCCCGGAAGATGCAGAAGTGCAGAATGGAATCACTGTTTTTCCTGTAAAATCATTTTCTGTCACAAAATCATCCACCGGCCATGCTGCAATCCCCCACCAGATAGGATATCCGATAAATACAGTATCATAATCTGCAAAATTTTCTACCTCAGTAGTCACCAGTTCCACATGTCTTTCGTCAGGATTATTGTGTTCCACAGACACTCTGGAATTGTCATCTGTCCAGTCCAAATCTTCATTTGTGTATTCATCTACCGGAGTAATTTCAAAAAGGTCCGCGCCCATCTGTTCTGCAAGTTTCTCTGCTACTGCCTCTGTCGTACCTGTTGCGGAATAATAAGCAACCAATATTTTTGTTCCCCCACTCTTGGAAGAATCCAAGGTGCTTTCCTCATTTGTTGTCGTTGCTTCATCGGATGTCTGTTGTTGTGAAGTTGTATTTTGAACACTGCTTTCTTCATTGCTTGCTGTTCCACATGCTGTTAGCATTCCTGTCAGCATCATCACACAAATCACAATACTCATTACTTTCTTCATTTCCTTATTACCTCTCTTTCTTCAACACTTATATCATTATGAGTTTTCTATATAATGACCTATTCTTCAGAAAATATGTCCTGTAAAAACCGGTCATAATCCGGTATCCAATTGCCTTCCGGGCCAAATCCGTGCCCTGTATTTTCCAATTCATGAGACTCCACCCTCACACCTGCTTCTTTCAGCGCTGCAATGCATTTTTCAAACTGATCTACAAAAGGATCTCTGTCCCCATAGCAGAAATAGGTAGGTGGTAAATCTGCGCTGCGAAATTTTTCCACATCATCCGATGCCACACTTAATCTCCCATAGAAGGAATAAATCATTCCATCTGCTGCGGCATCTGCCGATACCTCATCCAATTGATCGGGGACATAACTTTCATCCAAAGAAGTCCCATTCACTGTTCCGTCATAATTTAACAGCATCTCCCCTGCTAAAATTCCTCCGGCAGAGAATCCCATGACCGCAATATTTTTTTCATTAATGCCATATGCATCTGCATTTTTTCTGACAAAACGTACCGCCCGTGCCAAATCCAATGCGCCTTCTTCCTGCGTATAAGGGCGCAGGCGATAATCTACTACAAAACACTGATATCCTAACCGGGTCAATTCCTCTGCAATCATAATTCCTTCCGATTCGTCACTGCGAAACTGAAAGGCTCCTCCTGCACAGATTAAAACTGCCCCTTTTCTCTGTACTCCATCCGTCACCGGATAACTTGTAACATAAGGGCGAAAATCCGGATCATCAAAGTAGTTTCCATTGTTTTCTGTATACTCCGTGATTGCAGGCATATTTCCATCTTCCCACAAATAGAATGTCTGGGAAACTTTCCCATTTGGTATCGCAGAAAGAACCGTCCCCTGGGCCTCTATATTTTGCGCTGTTTCTGCTCTTTCTTCCAATCCCATATCCAATTCATCTGTTTCAGTGTCATTTGTCCGGCTTGTACTTATATTTCCACATGCAGTAAGTAAAACAAAACAACCCAGAACAAGAATTTCCATTATTATTTTCTTTAATTTCATTTATCTTTCTCTTTCAACTTTTCAGATAATTTCTGCACTTCTTTTACATTCGAAGCCATTCCCATATATGTCATGCCATAAAGAGTTGCAAACCGGCTCATTGTATATTCGCCAAAATCAAGCATCTGCCTTGTAGGTGCTGCGCCCTGGAACAGGAAAAACAATTTTCTCCCTTTGAGTTCCCCTTCCTGTACCGGTCCATAAAAGCGGTCAAGCAGAGTGCGAACGGCGCCGCTCATACTGTGCCAGTAAACCGGTGAACCAATCACAATAATGTCCGCCTCTTTCATTTTTGCAAGAATCTCTTCAAACTGGTCATCTGCAAATTCCTGACCATAACTGTACAATTTGTAATCTACCAGGTGCAATGTTTCATATTCCCTTTCACCAAGTAATTCTTTTGCCATTACAGCAGTATTCCCATTTTTATTCGGACTGCCATTAATAAATAATATTTTCATGTTTTATTCTCCTTTTCTGTCTTGCTGTTTGTTATGTACATTATAAAAGACTTCTGCAAATCACAGAAGTCTTTCTTTGTTTATCAGTTTATACCTTTAGGTTTTCACCTTGCCATGTTTGAAATCCCCATCACTTGCCGTACCGCATTTAAAAATCGTTGCACCGGTTCTGATGGTTTTGGAGAATGCAATATTCCAAAAGGAATAATATAATTCCAGTTTACCGGAATTGTCTTTAAAAGCGGATGAACATTTTTCCAGTTATTGACCGTCATTATAATATTGTTAGAATTTTCACACTGATTAAAGACATCAAGACTAAAAAAATCAAAATCGATAATATGAATCTGTGGATGATTCTGTAAAAGTTCATCCCGCATGACATCCAGATGATGATTCCATCCCCGCCGGATTAACATGAGATTTTCACCATATAAATCCTTCACAGATAATTGTTCCTTTTCTGCTAACGGATGACAAATGGCCACAGCACAATGAATCGGCTCTTTGGAAAGTTCTAATGCCGCACATTGTCTGCGCTCCAAAAATAAAGGATCAAAAAATCCTGCCACAATGTCAATATTTTGTCCGAGATTCTTTAAAATCTCTCTTGCATTTTCCGGCGTATTTTCATAGGGTATCAATTCAAACTTGATATCCGGACATATCTTATGTATTTTTGGCCACAGTTCCATTAAAAACTGTCCCGGCGTCATCGGGGACGTACCGATACGGATAATGCTGCCTCCTTTATGTGAAGCATTTTTTGCCCGCACCACAGAATCTTTACAATATTGAATGATATATTTTGCATCCTGATAAAGCGACTTTCCCGAATCTGTTAAAATCAGGCCTCTATGCGTCCGCACAAACAACTTTATTCCTAAATTCGCCTCCAACAGATTAATTTGTTTAATGACTGCTGTTGGTGTAATATACAGATCTTCTGCCGCTTTATTAAAACTGCCGGCATCAGCCACACAAATAAACGTTTCCAATTGTGGATTATACAAAGCCTCTTCTCCTTTATAAAAAATTTCCTAATAATTCTACATAAATATGTTATATCTTTATTTTCCATTATAAAGAAATGCGTTTGAGAATTCAAATATTTTTCCTTTTCATATAAAATTATCTCTTAAAAAGACTTTGTATATTTCTTATTGTTATTTGTCAAAAAACCATGTCATAATATTTTCATCTCTAGCAAACAACCCACCGCCACCGTGCTGATTTGTCATTCCACGGCTTTCAAAATAGGATGCATCTTTCACATCCAATATCAAAAGATTTTCGATTTCCTTATCGGAAAGCCCTTCCTGCCGATACAATTCATACAGGTTATCATAGGCTTCCCTTGAAGGTTCGGATCCGTAATATTCATCCTCTTCTCCAACAACAAGATATACAGGTGTTCTGCTCTCTACCACCGGCGCATACGCTCCATCCCATTGGGAACTGCAGTGGAGATATGCTGTAAAAAGATCCGGTCTTTTCCCCATTACCTGAGACATCGTCTCTCCTCCTCCGGAATATCCTTCCCCGTAAACTTTGTCCGGATCAATATTATAATGCGAGAGGAAATACTCAACCAAGGCAATGGTCTGATTGGCTGAGACTTCTCCCCAATCAGAAAGCTGGGGCGCTACAATAATCATTTTCCGGTTATATGCTCGCGCTGTGAAACCAAAATCCTCACGATACAGATTCTCCCCTACGCCCTGAAAATAAAGCCCTTCATATCCGGGCAGTGTAAAAAATACTGCATAAGGTTTTCTTCCATCGTAGCTGTCCGGAATATAAAGATTATAATGGATGTCTCCATCCTTTTCTGAATGAAGCACATTATCCAGAATAAATCCCCGATATTTTTTCGTTCCTTCTGTCACAACGCCGGAATTTTCCTGTTTTTGCTTTGACGAATTTTTCTGCGCTGTTTTTAAAGATGTCTCTTCCTGCTTAACAGAATTTTTCTGCGCTGTTTTCGAAGATGTCTCTTCCTGCCTAACAGAATTTTCCTGTACTGCTTCTGATGTCGTCTCTTTCTTCTGTGTAGCACTTTCCTGCGCTGTTTTTGAAGATGTCTCTTCCTGCTGTGTAATATCTTCCACAGATACCTTTTCTGTGGAAGTTAAATTTTCAGAATTCATACTGCTCACATTACCGCACCCACTCGACAAAAGCATGACTACTGACAATAAAAAAGCAACTGTCCTCTGTTTCATACCATGTTCACCTCTTTTATCTTAAAATTTAATTTGTATCTCATTCATCCGACCGATTCAATCCTCTCCAGGTATATATATACATTCCCAAGGACACAGGCAACATAATCATCTCTACAACCAACTGCGTCCAGATCATTCCATAAAGCCCCAGAGTGGCATCCATCAGAATGAGAAGTGGAATATTCAAAATCCCCTGGCGACTCAAAGTAAGAGCTGCTGACTGTGTTCCCTTCCCCATAGCCTGAAGCGTATAACTAATTAAGAAATTCACTGCAGTCAGTGGCACCGCAAGACAGGCAATACGAAGAAATCTTGCTCCCAATGTAGCAGTCTGAGCCTCCGCTATGAACATATGTAGAATATTTTGAGAAAAGATAGCAAAACATGCGATAAAACAGGCTGACATAACAATGGCTATCTTCCATGAAAAAAAGGAAACTGCCCGCATTCGTTTATAATTCTTCGCCGCATAATTATATCCCACCAAAGGCATAAATCCCTGACAAAGTCCCATAGAAATATTTAGTGGAAACTGATCAATCTTTTTAACAATACCATAGGCAGCCACAGGAATGTCTCCATATCCGGCAGCCAGCTTGACAATTACCATGTTTGCTGCATTAGCAAGGGCGGTAGCTAAAGCTGAAGCGATTCCCACTGAAAAAATAGAACGAGTAAACCGAAACGTAAAATATTTCGGATGAAGGGAAACTGCAGTTTTCTTTCCGAGTCGGAAATATATCAACACAAAAAATATCATGGAAGCAACATTGGAGAATGCCGTTGCAATCGCCGCTCCTGCCATGTCCAGATGAAAACCGAAAATCAGTATCGGGTCCAACACCACATTCAGGATGCCTCCGAACATCATCCCGATACTTGCCGGGCGGGCATGTCCCTCACTTCGAAGAAGATGTCCCATAGCCAGATTGAGCACTGTGGGAACACCTCCCAGGACCACGACCCAATTAAGATAACTCTCTGCATACACATATGTATCTGTACTTGCTCCCAAAAAAGAAAGAAGCGGCTGTCGAAACACAAAGGTCAAAAAGGCAAATACAACGGTTGCCACGCCTCCACCCCATACACTAAATGCAGAAACATTTTTAATATTCCGGTAATTGTTTTTTCCCAGCATTCTGGAAATTAAACTTCCACCTCCAAGACCAAACAGATTTCCAAGCGCCGTCAACAGGTTGAACCATGGAGATACTAAAGAAACTGCCGCTACCATATAGGGATTTCCTATCTGACCAATGAAAAAGGTGTCTGCCAGATTATAAATCATCGTCACCACCTGACTGATAATCGTTGGAACTGCCAACATGGCAACTGCCTTTGGAACCGGAATTGTCTCAAACAATTCCTTTTCTGATACATTTTGTTTACTCATCTTTTTATGCCTTCTTTCTTACTGATAGTTAATTATAAGTCCCTCACCCTTTTTATTGAAGAAACAATAAGTTATGGAGTATGAACTCAAAAGTTTTCTGTATTGATACAAAAAAGTTCTGACCAAAGAAATGTTCAGAACTTTTTATCACTATATATAACTGATTTTTGGATACTCAATAAAGTTCTTCTTCCATTTCTAATCCTACAGTTATATTACCATATTCATAATAACTTTCTGTTTTTGTCTTTACAAGTGGAAGCTGCAATTCTCCATTTTCCACCTGCACATTCCCCACAGTTACCTTTTTACTTTTCACTGCCAGCACTGCCTTGGCATCCGGTACGTAAGATGCGTCAGAGATTGTCAGATTTTTCACGACAGCATACTGTAAGTCGCCAAACAGCGGATACTGCATTCCGGTCATCTCATAACCGTTTCCGTCAAGAACGCCGATAAACCGATCCGGTATATAACTTCCCTGTGATGCCTTCAATGTACTAAAATCAATATCTGCTCCCAACTTATAATATCCGTAAATATTTTGCTCGGCGAGACGAATAAACTGCTCTGCTGATGTAACAGTAATTACATTTGGGCTTTCATAGATACCACCCTCGCTGAAATCTCCTGTCACTCTCTTGATGAAACCGTAAAGCATCCGTTTTGTCTCAATGCTTTGATTTGCATTTCCGTTTTCGGCGTCCTCTTCAAACGCCCTCTTAAACTGTTCCACCACCACTTCCTTATCAAAGTACAGAATCTGATTCAGCTTCTTTTCCACCTGACGGTAACGGTCCTGCTTATACTCCCGCCATGTAATACGGTTATTGCCCGTAATCTTTCTGAGAGCATCTAAGTCATTTTCACTGAGGGCTGATATATATACCATATATCCTTTTTCATATCCCGCAAGTCCCAGCATTTCCTGCCCTAAACGCTTAAAGGAATGCGTATCCGGCGAACCGTTATCGTTGTGGGACTGATACCAGTTCATATTGTAAAATGACTCAAACCCATAACTTCCGTCCGTGGCTGTTCCCACAGTTTCCGGAAAGGTTTTTGCAGTTCGAATGGAAATCTTATGATCCCACAAATCTCCCATGGTTTTAAGATTCATATCTTCCATCTCTTTTTCAGTAATTCTGTTATATACTGTACGCATGGAAGCATTTCCCGCCTCAGTGTGTTCTGCCTGCACAGCCACTGCCGCCTGCTGTTTTGGCGTAAGTTCAAGGAACGCCTGAGCCGCCAGATAATCCAGCACATATCCGGTCTCAAACATTTCCTCATAATAACTGTGGATTTTTTCCGAAGAATCAATGCGTTCATAACTGAAATTGTTCGTCATCTCGGTTCCAATATCATTGATCTTGGAAATATTAAACACCATACATCCGTCACGCATCTCCTGTGCGATATTTCCATCTGCATGTGCCTCACCACCTGTGCCTTTGCGTCTTCCCGCTCCGGCATAAAAATACCTTCCGTCCTGATTATGTGCCGTCTCGTGACTAAAGGTAAAGAAAATATAATCACTTGTGCCAAGTCCGGCATCCCACATCCAGAACACGTTTGTTCCATTTGCATAGGCGGCGCTTCCGTTAATTCCGCTGAAAGAATCAATGGCCTCATACACCCATTTCATAACCGGATCCTTTGTCACGCCTTTCTTCTGTTCTCCTGCGTCTGCCTTATCGCTCTGCGGGAAATTCATCCTTGTATCATACTGAATGTTCACAAAACTGTTGAGCACCTCGGTGGAATTGCTCATCCACTGTGACGAAATACCATAAAAAATTCCCATCTTTTCTGCGTAACCCTCCGCTATCTTCCGCATCCTCGTGCGCTCATTTCCATCTTTTTCCAAATAGGTCTCATAACGATTCATACTTCCAATCATAAGCTGTGTCGGCACGGAAATCAGATACATATCCTCCTGTGGCGCTGTAAGGATCGGAAGAACAATATTCTTTCTTGCGTCCTCAAGAGTGCTTAAAATGTCCCAGATACGGTATTTAATTTTATCTGCTCCGCCATAGGCTTTTTGCTCTGTGAGAATACCGTCGAAATTATCTGCAAACCAGTCACTCGGATTGTCATATCCTGCAATTGTCCGAGACATTCCTCCGAGAAAATCCATCATTTCCTTTCCCGTATAATTTTTCAATACATTGTTATAAAAATGAACTGTTCGATTCGTCCCTCTCTGATCTGCGGATGCTGAAAGAAGTTTCTCTCTAAGAGCAGATGCCGTCATATCCCGAGCAATCAATTCTCCGTTAAAAAACATCAAATCGCTTAAAATAATTCCTTTGTATTCAAAATGATACCATTTGTCATAATAATTGTATGCATATAAGAGTTCTTTTAAGGATTCCTCATCCTTTATTCGCTCCTGCACCATTTCCTCTACTGCTTCATTTGTACAATATGTCGGATACTCCTCCTGAGAAATCAAAAGTTTCGTAATGACATCTCTTAAATTGTCTTTTACTTTCTCATCATAATAGTCGGTATAAAGCCTGCTTTCCTCTTCCTCCGTAATACGGGAAATCTGCGTTGCATAGTCATAACTCTCTGCGAGTTCCACAATCTCTTTTATCAGACTCTCATCCGGCTGCGCCGCATAATTGTGGAACTGATATCCCAGCTCTTCCCCGTCAATCTTATAACATGCAATCAAATTACCCATAAATTTCTGATAAGATACGGAATATTCCTGCATCTTTTCCTTTTCGAATACAATTCTTATCTTTTGCACCTTCTCAGGATTGTTTTTCAAGACACCTGTCACCAGCGCATTCCTTTTGTCAAGGGGAAGAACAAACTGTACCGTCTGTACTGCCAAAGCATCTTTGTCCGAAAGGCGGTTTCCATATTCCACCCACATACGGGTATCGGAAAACGGCATCAGCTTTGCCATATTGGCATATGCTCTCTCCCGTTCTCCACGATAATTTGGATTTTTACGAATTTCACTGTAATTCGGAATTCCATATTTATTTTCATCTACCGGAGCATTCTTGAGATTTGGATTCTTTTCATATGCCAAAAGTTCCAAATCCCAAATCCCCTCATCAAACCCAAGAGTATCTTTGTAAAAGTTTTTATAATAAATATCATCCGTAACTTTGACATTTTCACGATTTTCGTCTGTCACATTTGTAAGACTATGGGAGCCGGAATATTCATACACTTCTTTTACAGAATCAAGAACATCAAACCCTGCAATCCGGTATCCTGCTCCCGTACTCATGCTCAAGCTGTATTCAATCACCGGACTTCCCGTATTCGGTCCCCCGATAATACCTCCGTTTCCTTTTGTTGCAGGTGCAATAATCTGTGCCCGGGTAAAACAGTGACGAATTGTTCCTCCGCCATGCCAACCGGTGATGCCTCCTGTCCTCGCTCCAAGGCTTGGATGATCATAAGTTCCCTGGACCTTTCCGGTAACGTAACAGTTTTCCACAAGTGCTCCCGCTCCGGTCTTTCCGACGATTCCTCCCACCGCCACAAGACCTCTGATTGAAACATCCATCGCTGCACTTTCTCTGATTACAGAATCTGTCATCTCTCCCGCAAAGCCTCCTAGTCCATCTACACCGTTTGATATAGAAGAATCCACAACAAATACATTCTCAATCACGCTCTGATTCCTAATGTAATTGGCAAGAATTCCTCTGCGGGATGTCGTCACCGCCGCATCCTCGATTACCAGATTCTGAACCAACGCTTTATTCAGCGTATCAAAGAGAGATGTTTTCAGATTGCGTATGCGGTATCCGTTTCCATACAATTTGCCTGTAAATGTTCCCAGAACTGCCGGTGCATCAGCAGAAACAGCGGAAGCATCCAAGTCTTCTGTCAATTCATAACTTCCATTCGGCTCTGAAGACATCTTTGCAAAAAGTTCTTCTGCACTCTTTATAAGCGGGTATTCTCCCCGGTCATCTTTATAAGCGAGCGGAAAAGAATAGCCGTCCATTCTTGTCCCATCTTCTCTATAATGAATGAAATCGGTCTGGTCAATCGCCGCATATACACGCCCTGTATCAGAATTCTGCGTAAATTCCTGAATTCCGGTATAAAAGTCCGGCATATTTTCCATCTCAATAACCGCATAATAATTTTCCAAATCACCAGGCAGCCCTTTGGTAATATCCAATACAGAAATTTCCCGCACACCTGTACTGCCATCTCTGTAATATAATGTCGTTTTTGTAATATCTTTCAGTTCCATGGCATCTTTGGATGCCGTAACAGATGCGTTATAAATTTCTTCGTTTTTATAAGCATTTGACTGCTCGTCCAGCACGTTGCTGTCCCTGTCGTAAGATGCAATCACACGGACAATATAATTATCTTTTGTCGTCAGTGCCACGGATACGTTGTTTTCACCCACAGATACCGGCTCGTTTAAAAGAACACTTCCTTTCTCCTCCATAATCTCCACCCGGGCATTTTGAAGCGCTTTGTCCTCATCCTTTACTTCAAACCGTATATTCAGTTCATCCTGAACTGTTTTTGCAAAGACAAAATTTTGTACAGAAGGCGCTGCTTTTAATACCTCAATCCGCGTAGTATTTCCACTATTCACCAAAAGTTCTTTCGCATTTTCCAACCAGAGCTTTTCTATCTCAATCGTCTGTACTCCCGGTTCTGTCTGGGCCTTCATTGTAAATTCATAACGATTTTCCCCGGTCCGTTTAAGGTCATAGATATTCCCATTGACCTGCACGTGCTCTGCCAAAAGTGAGGTGGCGGTTTTTGCCTGAAATCCTACCTTCACCGTACTGTCCGGTTCAAAATATACATTTTCCCCACCATCCTCTTCCAAGGTTGTGATATCTGACACGTTCAGATTGTAATCCCGTATCATATAAATCGGCTTCTCCAACACCACATCATCAAACACACGCATGGTTTCATCTTCCGACGGATTCCATGTCAAAAGCACACGCAACGTATACTCCGTCTGCTCCGCAACATCCAGAATAAATTCCTGATGACCTGTCTGTGTAATGTGTTCCTCTGCTTTTACGGAATTGTCCGAACTCAGTACAAGCTGCACCTTTCCGGATACAAACGCCAAATCTTCATCTTGTATCTGAAACAGGAATTTTACCTGATTTTTTTCTAATATATCCTCCGCCTCATAGTCTACAACAATCAGAGCTGATTTTAACACTTCCACAGAAATAGCATAGCTGACATTCACTGTCGTTTTGTCTGCAAACACGACCTGAGAAAGAACAAACGACTGCGCTCCTGCCCTTTGTGATACAGTGGTCAAAACTTTCCATGTTCCATCCTGCTGTTTTTCTGCTTCCATTTCCTGATTGTTAATTACCAGTTTTGCAAGTTTGGCTTCTACATTATCAGCAATCTCATAGAACAGTTCGACGTTACCGCCTTTCTCGACATATTCTGTTCCTGCTCGGCCTGCTGAAATCACTGCCCTAGGCTCTGCCATAATTTTTGTTTCTGCCAGAATGCTTTCCGGCTCTATCTCTGTCCCATCCTCTGACAAATCGCAGTCTGCAATTATCTGTACCGTATAGAAGGAAGTCAGCTCATTATCAGTAAGGGTCAAAATACCATCAAACACACTGTCTGCTAAATCCTGCCCTGAAAACTTCAGTTCTGCTACATTCTTTCCTTCTGCGTTTTTGATAAGCACCTTGTGATTTGACAGTGCGTCGTCAGGATCTGACATCTGAAAGGTCACATGGAATTGTCCGTTCTGTGCATCTTCCTGAACAGAAAAGTTGTGTATCTGAGGGCTCTCTTTTTGTACCTGAACTGTCAATGTATTATCCTGATTCAGTGTAAACGCCTTTCCGTTTTCCAAAATAATCTGCTCTATTTTTATTTCCTTTTTTCCTATTTCGGTAAATGCATCCAAAACAACCGCAAAACCACTCTCTGTCCGATCCACCCCATATGACTTGCCATTGACAACGACTCTGTCCGGCTGAAATTGGGTTGCATTTTTGCTCTCAAATGTCAGAATCACAGGCTGATTTTTTCCAAATTTATCTGTCTGTATTCCATCTTCCGTTTCCGTTCTCATATTGCCAAAATGAAAACGGTAGTCCATATTGAGTTCTACTTCTTTTACGACTGCCAGACTTCCGCTGTAATCCTGCTCTGCCTCCAATCCGTCAAAATCTAAACAGTATCTCGCTGTAATATGAACAAAATATGTCATGTCTTCCTCAAGATTCAAGACAAAGGAATTCTCTCCTGCCCGAATTTCTTCTGTCATAACTGCGGTGCTGTCTTCACTTCCTAGCACCTCTATTTTTGCAGCGGATATACTCGAATCTTCATCTTTCAGCATAAATGACACTTGCATCTGTGCCGTGTCTGTCAATTCCTCACTTAAAAATTCTTCCACCAAAGGCGCACTTTTTAGTACGCCAATCTTTTGGGTATAGTCTACTGCAACATCCTGCCCGACGTTTAAATAAACTTTTGTGAAATGATATTCTTTTACCCCAAAAGAATCTCCCACATTTACCCTCACTATGTATACAGAGGAATCCTGCTGTTTTTCCACATCATATTCCACTCCGTTAACTGTAACCTTCCTGATTTCTGCCCCATAGGAAATATCCGCCTGAAATCTCAGTTCTGCTTCTTCCTGCTTTTCATAATAAAATTTTTCCATAACAGAAGACAGATGTACTTCATATTTCAGCGTCTTTTCTATCTTTCGAATGAGAATAGAAAGATCCGTTACTGTCAGTTCTCCGTCAGAATTCATATCTGCCGCATCCTGATTCTTTTCCGTGAGAAGTTCCAAGTAAATCAGATGTTTTTTCAAAAGCCTTACATCTGTATAATCTATTTTGCCGTCACCATTCAAATCTCCTTTTCCCGAAAAGGCAAATGCGCTTGCAAACATGAGAACCGCTGCTGCCGTACAGACAAAAATGCCTGCCAAAAGTTTCATTCCTCCCGATTTCTTTTTCCAAACGACAACTGCCACAATTCCAACAATAAGGCATATAATGACAATCATTCCCACTGTTGGAAATCCCCCTGTGGATATTGCTTCTTCCTTTGTGTCTTCCTGTTCGTCATTTTCCTGCAGGTTCTCATCCGCTTGTGTTTCTTCCGCATCAGCTCCTGCACCTTCCAGCTCTCTGTTCTCTTCTGAGTCCTGCTCTTCATCCGTCGTCATATCTTTGCCATCTGACGGAGACCGTTCCATGTCTGCTAAAGACTGCTCCAAATCTGTCAAAGACGCATCAGAATCTTTCGTAGGCTGTTTTGCCCCCTAAGCCCACGATGGATTGCTCCGGGTCATTTGGATTTTTCCCCGAAGTTTCCTTGGATTGCTCTGACACAGCCTTTAATTTCACTGACACATCATCCGGAAATAAATCCGTTTTTCCCTCAGACAGCGAAATATCGGTCACTGCAACACTGATCTCTCTTGCCGGCAGTGACTGTCCCGCCGTCAGTTTTAAAGAAAATACCGCCTCCTCATTCGTACTTCCTCCGCGCTTCATCAGAACAAATTGTCCGTTTTGAGGATTATAGTATAAATTTTCCCATGCATTCAGGAGTTCAAAATCATTCTGTGCTACTTCCACAAAAACATCGGAGTCATACGCCAGCGTTCCCTTCAATGCATTTACCCCGTCTTGAATTTCGTCATATCCGTCCAGAGAAAACAAAAGCTCTATTTCTTCTCCTTTACGGATTATTGTATCACCGGACAGAATTTCCAAGTTTGCGGTATTTGCCGCCAAGACATCTGTCCCTCCCCATAAGAGTCCGTATGTAATCATTATTACTGCCACTAAGGCTCTTATTCTTTTCATTTTGTTTTTCAATCCTTTCCAATATTTTGTCATATTATGTCCAGACTGATTGTACTTGTTTTATATATCTGGAACAATATGAAATTACTGGAAATAAACCGGAAGTTTCCTCACCAATACTGTATAGAATATTCCATGAAAAGAGTTCTGAAAAGAATATCCGGGTCTTTCTTTCTCCTCTTAACCTTTAAGCCTATAATATGAAACTCTATGAAGCAAAAATTTTATTTGCTATTAATAAAGAAAGCCCTTTTTATCAGGCATAAATAAATCCTGTAAAAAAGGCTTTCTCTAATTACAATCACATCATTCGGCAATTAGTAACCAGTTCATTTTTTTCTTATAACATTGCCGTGTCCTATTCCTTTTCTATTAGCTCCAGCAACTGTTCAACATTCTTTTTTCCAAACAAAGGTTTTCCCCCGTTAATAACAAGACATGGTACGCTCATCACCTGATATTTTTCTTTCAGTTCCGGAAAATGATTTAAATCATAGACTTCTGCCTTTACGAGAGGATTTGCCGCCGCGATTCTCTGGGCTGCCGTAACAAGCTCCGGACACATCGTACAGGAGAGAGATACCAACACCTGCATTTCTACCTTTTTGTTAATTGCTGCAATTTTTTGTGTAGCATTCTCATCCAATGCCTGTCCGGGACCGGATGCGTTATACAGTCCAAGGACAAAGGATGTAAACTCATGTCCGCCCGGCACACCATGAAATGCAAGTCCCGTGTCTGTTCCATCTTTTCGATAGACTTTTACACAGGGAAGTTCTTTCTCTTCCGGTTGCTCTACAATTTCTATGGTGAGCTTATCTGTCAGCTTTGCAATCTCATTCATGTAGGATTTGAGTTCTTCGGATACCGGACGTTCATCCAGAAATAATTTCAAAACGATCGGTCTTTCCATTTTATGAAAGACAGCATTCAGTTGATTGACAATTTCTGCAGAAAGCAGACCATCTTTACTGTCAAAATCATCCGATTCTTTTTCTACTGTCTGTAATTTCGGTTTTTCCCCTGTTTTTTTCTGCATTCCGGCAGCATAACGCTCCAGTTCCGTTGCAGCCAACGCTCCATCTCCCACAGCCGTAACCACCTGTCTCAGGTTTTTGATACAAACATCTCCGGCAGCATACAGACCGTCTATATTTGTTTTTTGGTTGACATCCGTCACCACATATCCCTGTTCATTTACTGCTGCAATTCCCTTGACCAAATCCGTTGCGGGCTCATATCCGGCAAAAACAAACACACCAAATGTATCCCCTTCTTCTGCTTTGTATTCTACGGTTTCTCCGGTTACATTATTTCTATAACGTAATGTTCTAAGGGCCGAGTCACCGCTTACTTTCTCTACTTCCGTATTTGTCAATACTGTAATTTTTTCATGCTTTCTTGCAGCTTCCGCTGTGGCCTTGGCACAGGTAAAATCGTCTTCCCGAACAAGAATTGTTACATGCTTTGCATATTTTGTAAGAAAAACGCTTTCTTCTGCGGCGGCAAAACCTCCTCCTACAACAAACACTTCTTTTCCTGTAAAAAATTCTCCATCACAGGTTGCACAGTATGCAACACCGTGTCCGCGGAACTCTTTTTCTCCCTCAAATCCCACTATGCGCGGATGGGCTCCTGTGGCTAACAATACACCAAAACAGGATAGACTTCCTCTTCCTGTGTGAACCTTCTTGATGTCACCCTGCATTTCCAGCTCTGTCACTTCTGTCAAAAGAAACTCTGCGCCAAAATTTTGCGCCTGTTTTCTTATCGTTTCTGTCAGTTCTGTTCCGCTGGTACGCTCTATTCCCGGATAATTCACTATCTCTGAGGTAATGGTAATCTGTCCCCCGAAATGTTCTTTTTCCACAACCACAACTCTATATCTGGCGCGGGCAAGATAGAGTGCTGCTGTCAATCCTGCCGGTCCGCCGCCTATTACTACAACGTCATAAAAATTGTCCATGTTCTCTCCTTTCTGCAAAAAGGGCGATACCATTTGAGAATTCTCCGAAATGGCATCGCCACATAATGCTTAGATTCCTATAACTGTCCTACCAAATCAAGACTTGGTTTCAAAGTTTCTGCTCCCGGCTGCCATTTTGCAGGACAGACCTCATCACCGTGCTCATGGACAAATTGAAGTGCCTGTACTTTGCGGAACAATTCTTCTGCGTTTCTTCCGACATTTCCGGCATTCACCTCATAAGCTACAATCTTGCCCTCCGGATTTACCACAAAAGTTCCCCTCTCGGCCAATCCGTCTGCTTCAATTAATACCTCAAAATCTTTCGCAATAGCATGGGTAGGATCTGCCAACATCGGATACTGAATCTTCTTAATTCGTTCAGACGCATCATGCCACGCTTTGTGCACAAAATGCGTATCGCAGGACACAGAATAAATCTCACATCCTATCTTCTTAAAATCCTCATATTTATCCGCCAAATCCTCCAGCTCCGTAGGGCAGACAAACGTAAAATCTGCCGGATAAAAGAAAAATACACTCCACTTTCCCATAATATCTTCTTTTGTGACCTTTTTAAAATCATTGTTCTGGTACGCCTGTACCGAAAATTCGCTTACTTCTTTATTAATTAACGACATTTGAAACCCTCCTTAAAAATTCTTGACATATCTAGTATGAACGAATTATTTTTAAATTATCAATTTTTTTATTGTAATATGATTTACTATTTTACAATTCCCGCAAGTGTTCGGCCGGCATCTTTACATGCTTCTATGACCTCTTCATCCGGAGCGTAGTTTGCAGCAATTCCTTCGCCGTCTACAACCGTTGCCCCGGCTGCAAAAATACGGGCTTCCCAATCTCTCATCCATTCCTGATTTCCCCATCCATAGGAACCGAAAAGTACAATTTGCTTTCCTGCAATCTCCTTTTCCAGCTCACACATGAACGGTTCCATTTCCGTTTCCTCTAGCTGTTCTGCTCCCATAGACGGACATCCCAAAGCAAAGGCTTTTTCATTTTTTAAATCTTCTGCACTTGCTGCACCTACCGGTAATAATACCGCTTCTGCTCCGGCTTCTCCGACTCCCTGTGCAATATAATTTGCCATTGCCTCTGTATTTCCGGTTCCACTCCAATAAACAATATTTACTTTACTCATTTCTATGCCCTGCCTTTCTTCTGTTATTTTCCTGTTTTTTGTAACCTTAACTTTTTTTGATTCTTATACTGCAATCTCCCGTATTGTTTTGCCCAACATAACTTCTCTGACCGTCTTTTCTCTTTCCTCATCATATTTTTGAAACAATCTTAACGCCCCTTGGACATTATGATAAACTTTCCAATATCCGACATACGAAAAATTTTCTCCTGAATTTTCCAGAAAGCCTTTTACATCCATAAGCGGATATCCCAGAAAAATACCAATCTCATGAGGAAATTCTGCTTTTCCGTTTTTATGTAGCATGATTCTGTCTGACAATCGCTGAAGCATTTCATCTATATTGTTCTCTGTATATCCATACAATTCCAAAAACTCTCTTATATCCGCCGAAAAAATATACTTTTTCAACTCTTTTTTCCTATATAGATACAGGATAACGTGTTCGTCTCCTGTCTTTAGCACCCGGTAACAAATATTAGTCCCCGACAAAATTTTGTGTATGCTTTCAATTTCTTTCGCCGCAACGGAAATCAAATTTGCTATTTTTATTCCTTTTATGATGGGCGCCCCATGTAAAGCGAGCTGAATCGATATATTCATTTCGGCATTGCACGTATTTCTTAATCTCATTATCTCATATATTGGCATTGCGACCTCTACTACTTTCTGTTCATATTAAAAGCTTCAAATCCCGGATAAACACCGGCAGCGCCCAATTCTTCTTCAATTCTGAGAAGCTGATTGTATTTTGCAACTCGTTCTGTTCTGCTCGGCGCACCAGTCTTTATCTGACATGTGTTGAGCGCTACTGCCAAATCTGCTATCGTCGTATCTTCTGTTTCTCCGGAACGGTGGGAAGATATTGCGGTGTATCCTGCTTTGTGTGCCATTTTAATCGCCTCAAGTGTCTCTGACACAGAACCAATCTGATTTAACTTAATCAGAATTGAATTTCCGCATTTCATTGCAATGCCCTTTTTCAATCTTTCTGTATTTGTCACAAACAAGTCATCTCCTACCAGTTGTACTTTTTCTCCCAATTTTTCTGTTAAAATCTGCCATCCTTCCCAGTCTTCTTCATCCAAGGCATCTTCTATGGATACGATCGGATATTTTTCCACCAGTGTATTCCAATGTTCAATGAGTTCTTCTGTTGTAAATTTTGTTCCCGCTTTCGGAAGAACATATTCTCCTTTCTTCTCGCCTTTCCATTCACTGGAAGCCGCATCCATAGCAATGACAAAATCTTTTCCCGGTTCGTATCCCGCTTTCTTTATTGCGGAAAGAATATATGCAATCGCCTCTTCATCACTTGTAAGATTCGGGGCAAAACCGCCTTCATCTCCCACAGAAGTTGCCAGACCTTTTTCTTTTAATAAAGATTCCAGCGCATGAAATACTTCGGAACACCAACGTAATCCTTCTTTAAAACTCAGAGCTCCGGCAGGCATAATCATAAATTCCTGTACGTCAACTGTATTCGCCGCATGGGCTCCTCCGTTTAATATGTTCATCATCGGAACCGGAAGTCTGTTTCCCGATACTCCACCTAAGAATTTATATAAGGGAATATCCATTGCCTTTGCTGCTGCTCTTGCTGTTGCAATAGAAACGGCAAGAATTGCATTTGCGCCTAATTTTGATTTGTCTTTTGTTCCATCTGCATTGATCATTGCTCTGTCAACGGCATAAATATCTGATGCATCCAATCCGCTTATCACATCATTTATCACTGTATTTATATGATTGACGGCTTTTGTCACTCCTTTCCCCAAATAACGTTCTTTGTCGCCGTCTCTTAATTCCAACGCTTCGAATTCTCCTGTGGATGCTCCGCTTGGTGCGGTTCCTCTGCCGATTGTCCCGTCTGCCAGCAATACTTCCGCCTCAACCGTAGGATTTCCCCTGGAATCCATAATTTCTCTTCCGATTACTTTTTCAATCTGTAAATTATTCATATCGCTCTCCTTTTGACAAATTCTTAAATATTTTAAAATAACATTCCTTTTTTCAAAAAGCATTCCCGCCGGAGGTCAGCCACTCCTCCGGCCAAAAATAATAAGCACTCATTCTTATATTCTTTGGAAGCTCAAATGATTATTCAAAATGAGTTAGTTTTAACTAACTCATTTTGATAATACCATCGCATTTTTTTGTTTTCAACATGCTAAATGAAAAAAAATCTCAATAAGACTATTGAGATTTTTTACTATCCGATTTTCACTCTTACAACTTTTTTATCTTTGCTATATCCGCAAATCGACAAACCGACCTGAACTATATGCCTCCAACTGCTTTCCGATAACTCCACTATTGTATCATCATCAAATTCTACACAATAACATTTTTTTGCATTACAGTTTTTGCACGACTCTACCTTATAAATGTTTCCTCTGTTAATCTCACCTATTTCTTCCAACAAATTTACCATTCGATATACAGTTGAATTCCCAATTTTATTGTCTATCTTTGAAGCTTTATAATAAATCTCTTTGCAACAGGAACACTCTCCCCCTAAAATAATGTCAATGATAATTAATCTTTGTTTTGTTATTCTTAATCCCTGTTGTCTCAGTTTTGAGACAATTCTTTCTCTTTGCACACTATTTTCTCTTTGTTTACTGTCGCTCTTAGTACATCGATTGGTGGTGCAGGAATTTTTATTGATTACTTTTGTCATTACATCCTCTTTCTAATTTATTCTATGATTTGGGTTCTTTTTTAGTTAGAATAAACTAACAAAAATAAGTTGTCAATAACTTTGTATATCAATTTTTGTTATCGACCTTTTAAGACGTTTTAGCCGTAATAAAATCGGACATTCAAAACTTCAAAATAAACTGTGAGAAATATAGATTGTTAAAACCATAAGGTATATACAAAAAAACATTTTTGAACTTCTGCACTGAAAATCACAAGGATATAATACTTTATAAGAACGAAATGTAAATATAATTGTCAATTACTCATGAAAGAGGTGATTTTAATGAAAAAATTGAATGGAAAAGTAAGTATCGTTACCGGCGGTGGCTCCGGCATCGGAAGAGCTATTGCGCAGCGATTTGCAAAAGAAGGAGCCTATGTGCTGATTGTGGGACGAAAGGAAGCGCCTTTGAAAGAAACAGCATCTGCCGATGAAAAAATCAGCTATATCGTCGGCGATATGACAAAGGACGAAACTATTCAAAAACTTATAGATACAATTAAGGAAAAATTTGAAGGACAACTGGATATACTTGTTAATAATGCCGGCTGGTGTCCGGTTCAGCCTATTACGGAAATTACAATAGAAGATTATGATAAGGCATTTTGTCTGGACGTCCGCGCCCTGGTGAATATGACTATCCACGCTTTGCCTTTGATTCGCAAAGCAAAAGGAAATATTATCAATCTTTCCAGTGTCGGCTCCACCCATCGCGCGGCAAATCTGTCCATGTATCAGGGAGCCAAGGCTGCCGTAGATAATTTTACCCGGGTCTGGGCATTGGAATTAGCTGAGGATGGCGTGAGAGTAAACGCTATCGCTCCGGGCGCTATCCGCACAAATATTTGGAACGTAACAGACCTCTCGCCCGAGGATGCCAAAAAACATGAAGAAGGAATTGCCAACGGAATCCCATGCAAGCGTTTCGGCACACCGGATGAAGTGGCGAATGTAGCTGCTTTTCTGGCATCCGATGAAGCCAGCTATGTCAGCGGAGCTATTTATGCTGTTGACGGTGGCGCAGGCGCGGTATAAATAAAACTACTATTCGTATATGCAATGGCTACAAATGTTTTTTAAGTATTTTACATTTGTAGCCTATTTTTTATAAAAACTTAAATTTTCTCGTTATCTTCGTGGAAATCAAGAATTTTTGAATATTTCTTTGATGTGCCACCGTTCTGTCC
>CALWNA010000055.1 GCA_944382505.1 uncultured Lachnospiraceae bacterium | reverse complement strand
GCTCTAAGACAACCGGTGTCTTTGTATCTTCAACTTCCTCCTCACTGTCTAGCAATTCGAAAGTTCTCTCGGCAGAAGCTAATGCAGACTGTAATGTGTTAATCATAAAGGAGGCCTGTGTAAGGGGTTCCGCAGATTGATTTACATATTGGAAAAATGCCTGTACAACACCAACGGACATAGTGCCATTTAACATTGCACTGCCCGCAATTACAGCAATAACAGCCTGCCCTAATCTGGTTACTAATCGAATTAAAGGATTGACACTGTTGGTTAAAAAGTCTGCTTTCTGCGTTGCCTTTCGGTTTAATTCCGTATAGGCACAGACCTGTTCAATACTTTCTGCTTCGTGATTGTATGCTTTAATAATGTTTCGTCCTGTATAATATTCTTCCACAATTCCCGTAAGATCTCCCAGAGTGTCCTGCCTGAGAGCAGCGTATTTTAGGTTCTTTCCGGCAACAATCCTTGTGATAACCATGCTGATTGCCATAAATACAAGGAAAACAAGGGTTAGGAAAATATTATAATAAATCATAACGGCAAGTGAGCCAATGATTGTGCCAATGGCCACTAACAATTTTAAGAGACCGGTCTGAAGTGTCTCTGTAATTTTATCTAAGTCATTGGTCACTCTGCTCAATATTTCACCGGACTTATTCCGGTCAAAAAATCGCAGTGGCAATTTGTTTAATTTGGCACCAATCTGTTTCCGTAAAGTCAAAGTAAGATTATCGGCAACGCTTGCCATTAAAAAGGACTGCAAATAGTAAAAGAGCCATGTAAACAAGTATAAAACAGACAGAGATAATAAACTTGTTCCCAAACCATTCCATGTAATAGAATAGGAAGCTCCCTTGTTATTGACAGATTGTATACTTTGCCAAATTGCGTCAATGACTTCGGCGCTTTTATAAGGGGTGTAAATCGCCAATACTGTATATAAAATAATAGATATACCAATAATTGTAAGGCGAAAACGCTGCGGTTTTAAAAGACGGCACAATCGGATTACTGTGTTTTTTGTATTTTGAGGTGCGTCATAATTAAGTTTTTTCTTATCCATTATTCATCATCCTCCTTTGTTTGAGAATTAACAATTTCCCGGTAAACATCACATGTATTCATCAATTCATCATGTGTTCCTTTTCCGGCAATTTTACCTTCATTTAAGACAATAATCTGGTTTGCGTTACGGATTGTGCTGACACGCTGGGCAATAATTAAAACAGCTACATCTTTTGTTTCTTTTTCCAATGCTTTTCTCAAAGCGGCATCTGTCTTAAAATCAAGAGCTGAGAAACTGTCATCAAAAATATATAATTCAGGTTTTTTAACCAGAGCCCTGGCAATAGAAAGACGCTGTTTTTGTCCTCCTGAAAAATTAGTTCCTCCCTGAGCTACATAAGCATTCAGACCATCCGGTAGAGAATTTACAAAGTCGCTTGCCTGAGCAACTTCCAAAGCATGTTCTAATTCTGCATCAGAGGCATTCGGATTGCCATATCGCAGATTTTCTGCGATACTTCCGGAAAACAGCCAGGCTTTTTGTTGCACGTAAGAGATATGTTTTCTTAAATGATGCTGTGTCATTTGGCGGATATCCTTTCCGTTGAGGGATAAATTGCCCTGTGTTACGTCATGAAATCTCAAGATAAGAGAAGCAACGGTTGATTTTCCGCTTCCGGTTCCGCCAATGATGGCAGTTGTCTCACCGCGTTTACACGTAAAGTTCAAATCGTGCAGCGTATCTTCCTCAGCATCAGCAAAACGGAATGATACATGATTGAAAGTAAGAACATCATCATTTGGCTTGTCGTCTGTATCAGTAGATACTAAATCCACTATCTCCGGAGAATGGTCTAATACTTCCTGTACACGGTTACAACACTCCAAAGCTCTTGGCAATGTTAAAATAATCATCTGTGCCATCATCAGATAAAATAAAGCAAGCATAGCATATTCAATTAAAGCTGTGATATCTCCGATTTGGAAATAGCCGTCAGTAATTCTAAAGCCGCTAATCCAGTAAATGATAATAACAAACAGGTTAATGGAAAAAAAGGATAATCCATCTAAATTTGCAAACATTTGGTTTGTTTTAATTGAAGTAGTTGCATAATTTTTAAAAGACCGGTTTAGGCGCTCTTGTTCATCCAACTGTTTATTAAAGGCACGAATGACCCTGACACCTGTCAAATTTTCAAGCAGTACTGTGCCCATACGGTCAAGAAGCTTCTGCAGCTTTTTGAATAACGGAGAGGTCATTTTCATAATACAAATTGCGATAAGGATAACAATCAGCAAAACGGCCAGCAAAATAATGCCTGCCAATACATCTAAACGGAATGTTAAAATTAAAGCAATGACAAAGATTGCGGGAACAGGTAATACCATTTGGACTACACTGATAAATGCAGTTTGTATATTTGTAATATCAGAAATTGTTCTCGTTGTGATAGAAGCCGTACCAAACTGTTTAAAGTCGTAAATAGATAACTTGAGAGATTTTTTATAAATGGCATCTCGTATATCTTTGCAGACTTTGGAAGAGAGCAGAGAACAGGTGTAACCGCTCAAAATGGCACCAGCTCCGGAAATAATGGAAGCAATGGCAATCTGAAGCCCGGTTATATACAAATCATTGATTGTACTTCCGGCAGTTCCCTCGTTCATCATTTCTGCAATCAATGTAGGAATGTATAGTGCGCCTATTACATCTAGAAGTATCAGCAATAAAGTGAAGATAAATAACTTACGATAAGGCCGAATAAAATGCATTATAAGTTTCATTGTTTCATTTCCTCCTTGTAAAAACATAAAAAAAGCACCCGGTTTAAAAACCGAGCGCACTCGACATCTTTTCGACATTACAATTGCGATTGTAAGTCCTCCGATGAACTATTTTAATGATTCTTTATAATTGAGCAATGTGTCTGAAAGAAGAGTTTTGTATTTATAAAGAAGCGTTGAAAGTTGTTGTTGTTCTTCGTTGCTCATCTTTTTCCAAACTTCCTCTTCCAGTTTATGAATGTTGCAGATTTCTTTTTCAATCAGTTTTTTTCCGGCTTCAGTCAGATATACCTGTTTTACGCGAAGATTGTTATCCATTGTCTCTAAGCGAATAAGACCTTTCTTTTTTAGCTGCCGAAAGGCAGAATTAACGGTCTGCCTACTGAGAGAAAGATGTTCACAAATACCATACTGTGTAGAAATTCCTTCGTGAATCATCGATAAAGCCCAATACTCTGTTCCGGACAAACCACATAGCTTAGGAAATATGTCATAAACACTTTCCAAATCCTTGAAAGTATCTCGAAAAAATTTAACCTGCCCATAATCAGGATGATCTCTTTGCATAACAAACACCTCCAAATGTCCGAAAACATACTATATCAAATCGGACATTTGCCATTATAGGCAGTTACAGGATTGTTGTCAACCACTTTTTATAATAATTATAGTGTAGATATTAATGATTTTTACAGAGTAAAAGAGATATGATAAAATATGGTATAAACATAAGCAGAAGGAGGAATATTTAAATCGAGGTGTTATGAAAGCAGTAATATTTGATATGGACGGACTAATGTTTGATACAGAAAAAGTTTTTGCAATGGCATGGGATTATGTGGGGGAGGAAATGGGGCTTGGCAAAGCAGGATATATGGGACTGAAAACATTGGGATTAAACGTTGAAAAGACCCGGCAGGTTTGGAGGGAGGAATTTGGTGACAAGTATGATGAGGATACAATGAAGAAATTGACAAAAGAATTTTTGACAAAATATTATTCTGAAAATGGAGTTCCTGTGAAAAAAGGACTCTATATTTTATTAGATTATTTGAAAAGTAAAGACTACAAGTTGGCAGTTGCCTCCTCATCTTCAAAAAGGGAAGTTGAAGAACATATGAAAGATGCGGGAGTTTACGATGATTTCGATGTAATTGTATGCGGAGATATGGTAAATAAATCAAAACCGGAACCGGATATATATTTGAAGGCCTGCGAGGCATTAAAGGTAAATGCTGAAGAATGCTATGCGCTGGAAGATTCCAAAAATGGTTTGTTGTCTGCATACAGAGCCGGATGTAAAGTTATTATGGTTCCGGATTTGTGGCAGCCGGATGAAGAAATTGAAGGGATTCTTTTGGCAAAATGCAATGATTTGGAAGCGGTTAAAGAATTTTTAGAAAAATAGCGGTTTTAAAATTATAAAGATAAAAAGAATAGATGATAAAACGTTTTTAAATAGATGAAGACTGAAAAATGATTTATCAATCTTATTGTAACATGGCTTTAAAAATTTCAATATACTAATATATAACATATATTGGGAGAAGTGTTTACCATGGAAATGAATGTACAACCCATAAACAATAGCTGTGATTTTAGAAATATAAAACCGGCGATGGTAGATTTACCTTATCCTCCAACGCAAGTTTCCGGGAAAAATCAAAGGTATGCGGATTTACTCAGCATAGATTATTGTGGTCAGTCATCAGAAATGTCTGCGATTATGCAATACATTAATCAGGAAAACAAACTTGCCTATGAAAAATGTCCTTTTGCTAAAATCATTTTGGGAATTGCCATGTCAGAAATGATACATCTGCAGAAATTGGGGATATTAATTTGCTTACTGGGGGGAAATCTTAATTTTACGGTAAGACAATCAAATGGAAAACAGGTAATGTGGACTCCGTCTTATTTGAAAACGCCCGAAACTGCCAGAAAGATGATGTTGGTTAATATAGAAAGCGAAAGAGTGGCAATTAATCAATATAAGATGCATAGGAACATAATCAAAGATGCTCATGTGAATGCTGTTTTGGAAAGAATTATCAAAGATGAAGAGTATCATATTATGTTATTGAAAAGTTTATTGGAGAAATTGTAAATATATATAAAACGGATGCAACCATTCCGGAAGCGGCATAATGTTCTATGGATAATCTCTTTGCTAAATAAATTTTATCCCCTTCATTTTCCACCAAAATGAAGGGGATTTAAAAAAGTTGTATTTCTGACCTAATGATATTCTTCATATATAATCCGGGCGAGTTCTTCCGGTTTTTCTCTACAATCATTATTTAACCAAATGCGAATCATTTCGCAGACGCCTGCAGTAAAAAAGGCAATGTGATAATTAGGGGAATCTTTATCATTTGTATTGGAACCTATACAACATAAAATGGTTTTCAAAATTGGTATGGTATTATTGTATTCCAAGAATACTTTATAAAAAATATTGTGTTTTTTTATAAAATAAAACATCTTACATAAAGCAGAGTTCATTTTCTTTTCATCATATAGAGCCTCTTGGAATATTTTCTCTAATTGTGCTGATAATCTTTTCTCAATTTGTTTTTGTAAATCGTATATATCCGTATAATGTGCATAGAAGGTTGTTCTATTGACATTTGCCAGATTACAGATTGACTGAACTGTGATTTTTTTCTTGTTGTGTGTAGCCAATAATTTAATAAAGGCATTTTCCATGTTTTCCTGAGAATTTATAAAACGTTTATTGTTTGGAGTATTCATAAAATCCTTTCCTTTATCTCAACATTTGCTGGAATATTGTTGATTGAATTCTTAATTTCCTTATGATAGAGTTATAAAGCGGTTTTTTAATTAAGTCAACGATTGTTGTAATAATAACAGACCACGATAGTATGATTACCGGCTTATATTGTGTGGTTTATTGCAACTCGAAAAGAAAGGAATAGGAGTTATGTCCAAAATCAAAATATTACAGATAAAAAACGGACACTTATTTTTATAAATATTATTATTACCTGTGTTGCGACCTCTTTGTTGTCAACGGCTTTAACAACTGCATTGCCACCGCTTATCGCGGATTTTAATATCAGTGTTACAACAGGTCAATGGTTAACCAGCGCATATTCTTTGGTTATGGCAATTATGATGCCATTAACAGCTTTTCTAATTACCCGTATTCCAACAAGAAAATTGTATATAACGACGATTGCCATTTTCCTGGTGGGCACGGGCATTTGTGTGGTTGCACCTGTTTTTCAGGTCTTAATGATCGGACGTATTTTGCAAGCGTGCAGTAATGGTATTACAACATCCATAGCACAGGTTATTTTGTTGAGTATATACCCACTGGAAAAACGTGGTTCCATTATGGGATGGTATGGACTTTCCATAGGTGCAGCGCCTGTTATTGCTCCTACTTTGGCAGGTGTCCTGGTAGATGCATTTGGCTGGCGGATGATTTTTGTATTTGCCTTTGCAGTTATGCTTGTGTCGTTTATCTATGCAATATTTGTATTAGAAGATGTATTGGAGACAACAACGAAAAAGTTTGATATTGTATCTTTTCTGTTCAGTGCATTTGCTTTTGGAGGGATAACGTTAGGTGTTGGAAATATCAGTAACGGAATTGCGTCGCAAACTACTCTTATTCCGTTAATTATCGGTATTGCGGGAGGTATTATTTTTGCTTACCGTCAGATGCATTTGGGACAGCCTTTTTTGGAATTAAAGATTTTTAAAAAGTTTAATTTTACATTAAGTGTATTAAACAGTATGATGTTGTATCTCATTATGATGGGAACTTCTATTATTATGCCATTGTATGTTCAAAATCTTTTGGGATATTCTGCTACAATTTCCGGGTTGGTTACACTTCCCGGCTCTCTTGTAATGGCATTAGTCAGTCCGTTCGCAGGGAAAATCTATGACAAAGTAGGAATGCGAAAACTTGCGATTGTGGGTTCTGTTGCGCTTTTTGTAGGGGTATTCGGCATGTGTTTTGTATCATTGCAGACGCCACTGATTGTCGCAGCTGTTCTCAATATTATTCGGAATGTTGCTATTGGTTGTATGATGATGCCTTTTGTTACATGGGGAATCAGTAATATTAATAATAAAAATACTGCAGATGGAACGGCTTTGATTAACTCACTGCGTACGATAGCAGGAGCAATCGGTACAGCTTTATTCGTTGGAATCATGAATTTTGTTGCTACAAAATCAGCAGATTCTTATGGAAGCAACGCAGGCATTCATGGAATGCATGTTTCTTACATAGCAATGAGTATTGTTGCTGTGATAATGATTATTGTTGCAGTGTTCTGTGTGAAATCTATCTCAAAAAAAGAATATTTAAAAAACTTATTAGGCGAAAACGATGATTGATTATTTGTTTGTAGTGTCAGTGGGAAATAATCTCACAGATAAGATATTTTCCACATTATCGATGAGTTTGAAACAGTAACAGAATAACGACATCAATGTGATGTAACTACTTTTGCCCCTTTCGGCTTTTATATGGAAAGGGGCAAAAGCAACTTTACTCTTATTTACGCAAAAGCAGCTTACAAACTCATTGAAAGTTTGTTTTCTGCTGATTTGTTGTTAAGAGAAAAGAGATTTTTTAACGCCAACGCCAATTATCGTTACGATCATGAAAGTCCCTATCGTCATCTCTGCGATGATCGTGTCTGTTATCCCATCTGTTGTCTTTGCAATGGCTGCATTTGTCGTCTCTGTGGTCATCCCATCTGTTGTCTCTGCAATTGCCGCATCTGTCATCTCTGTGGTCATCCCGTCTGTTGTCTCTGCAATTACCGCATCTGTCATCTCTGTGGTCATCCCGTCTGTTATCTCTGCAATTACCGCATTTGTCACCCTTGTGTTCATCTCGGCGGTCATTTTTACAGTTATCACATTTGTCGTGCCTGTGTTCATCGTGCCGTGGGTGGAAAGGCGAATTATTTCGTCCGCAATTATTTCCAAAGAACAAGCATCCCCAATTATTCGACATAAAATTCTCCTTTTTTATTTAGAGTATGCGGAATATGTCGGAAGTTGTGAATGAATCGACAAAATAATATATAAAGGTGCTTCAAACTTGCAATGGCAGTTTTTGACAAACGATTACAAATAGATTACATTATAGCTGAGAAAGATTATTATATTGTTGGAAAAGAAATTATCAGAGGTGGAAAAAACATGGATAGAGAAAGATTGGAAAAACAGTTTGACTTTTGCAAAGAGATTGATAAAGAAAAATACATCGGAAGGCAGAACTATTTGTCTGATGGAAGTCGAAAAGAAAATGACGCAGAGCATGCGTGGCATATGGCAATTATGACTCTTTTATTCAGTGAGTATGCCAACGAGGAAATCGATGTGCTAAAGACAGTCAGTATGCTGCTGATACATGATTTGGTTGAAATAGATGCAGGAGACACTTTTGCCTATGACGAAGAAGCAAAAAAGACCCAGAGGCAGCGTGAACTGACAGCAGCAGACAGAATTTTCGGAATACTTCCAGCTGACCAGGCGGCGAAATTTAGAAAATTATGGGATGAATTTGAAGAATGTAAGACAAAAGAAGCGAAATTTGCACATGCGATGGATAATATACAGCCGGCTATGCTGAACTCTTCCTCTGACGGAAAATCATGGAAAGAAAAAGGTGTACATCTTTCCCAGATTTTAGAGCGAAATAAAAATACGGCAGAAGGTTCCAAAGTGCTTTGGGAGTATTCATATAATCATTTTATATGTCCGAATGTGGAAAAGGGCAGAATTCAGAAAGATGTATGAGTCTATTTTGTAAAAATATGTTATTTGTGTTGACATCAAAAAATATAGATGCTAGGATAAAATCATGTAGGGGGAAGAGTAACAGGTTTTAATAGGATTTTATAAGTTTCCCCTTACTTTAGTAAGGGGTTTTTTGTGTGAAAATTGAATTGTAAAATATAGGGGAATTGAGGATAATAAGGTATTATCCTCAATTAAAAAGCACATTAATATTAGTCAGCGCAC
>CALWNA010000054.1 GCA_944382505.1 uncultured Lachnospiraceae bacterium | reverse complement strand
TCTGCGGAAAGGTTTCCAAAGGAAAAGTCATCACAAGAAAACCGATTGTGCCGACAGAACAGGAGATAGCGGAAAATAAGAGAGCAAAAAGCTCCAAATTAAGAATTTTTGAAAGGTGTTAAAAAATGAGTCAGGCAAGAAGAAGTTATTATGCAAATGAATATGTGAACGGAAATACAGTAAGAAAAGTGAGACCTGAAAGAGAGCACAGAGTATATGTAAATGGACAAAGAGTGCGGGAAAACGAGAGAGAATTAAGGGCACGGGAAAAAGCGCTTACAATGAACGCTCCCTATGTTGCGTTTCTTGCTGTTGTTTCTGCAGTGTGTCTTATTATGTGTGTATTTTATTTGAATATACAGTCTGATATTTCAGAAACAAGGACAAGCATTTCCGAACTGAAGACTCAGATCAGCACCGTTCAGTCACAGAATGATGCGCTAAATTATTCCATTAACAGCTATGTGGATGTTGACTATATTTATGACGTTGCCACAACCAAACTCGGTATGAGTCAGGCAACTGATGATCAGATATCAAGATATAAACCGAGCGACAGCGGTTACACAATACAATATGGAGATATACCGACAAAATAATTATGAGTGAAAGAAAAATCAGACGAAAAAAACCAAAATTAAAATTCAATAAACAGATGAACACGAAGCTAGCAGTCACCTTTTGGGCGACTGCTCTAGCTTTATTTGCATTAT
The DNA here is from genome assembly GCA_944382505.1 of uncultured Lachnospiraceae bacterium. Lineage (GTDB taxonomy): Bacteria > Bacillota > Clostridia > Lachnospirales > Lachnospiraceae > Eubacterium_G. The sequence goes on along the minus strand of CALWNA010000054.1, from coordinate 2,668 downwards.
GTGCCAGAATCGGATATTTAAACATGGTAAAGGGAGACGAGTATTCCATTCAGGTCCTGGCACAGCAGAGTTTTACAAGCAGAACAATTCCCTATAAAAGAGGCGATATAAAAGACCGTAACGGAAATGTTCTGGCTACCAGCGTTATGGTATACAATCTTGTTGTTGATTCTAAAGTTATTATGAGTGATGAAAAATATATGGAACCTACGGTTTCGGCCCTGTCAAGATATTTCGATCTGGATAAGTCAGATATGAGAACTGCTATCAGAGAACGAAAAAACAGCAGCTACTGGGTAGTATTGAAAAATCTCCGGTATGAGGAAATAGAGGAGTTTGAAGAATATCTGGAATATAAATATGCTGAGACAGATGAAGATAGAGCAGATGTGGACAATACAAAAGGGATATGGTTTGAAAAAAAATACAAAAGAATGTATCCGTACAATACTCTGGCGTGTAGTGTTCTCGGTTTCGCAAACAGCGATAATAGCGCCACAGTGGGGATTGAGAGCAGTTATTCGTCATATCTTCAGGGGACCGATGGAAGAGAATATGGTTATATGGATGCGGACAATAATATGGAAACTGTCATAAAAGATGCAGAAAATGGCAACAGTGTTATCTCTTCCATAGATATGAATATACAGAGAATCGTCCAGAAAGCGATAAAAAAATACATGAAAAAATACAACCCGAAACGGATCGCAGTTGTAGTTGCTGATCCGAATACCGGAGAGATACTTGCCATGGGGGATGACATCACATTTGATTTAAATGATCCGTGGAATTTGGAAGATTACTATACAGAATCCCAAATCGAAAATATGTCCCAGAAAAAACAGTCAGAAAAACTGAATGAGATATGGAACAATTTCTGTATTACCGACTCCTATGAGCCGGGTTCCACGGCAAAACCGTTTACGGTTGCAGCGGCATATGAAGAGGGAGTAATTGACGAAAACGCAACATTTGTATGTGACGGATATGAAAAAGTAGGGGGTTTTACGATTAAATGTCACGATGTGACCGGACATGGTACCCTGGACGTAAAGGGAGCAATTGCTCACTCATGTAATGATTTCCTGATGCATATCGGTGACTTGTTGGGAGCAGAGGAATTTGCAAAATACCAGGCGCGCTTTGGTTTTGGAACAAAGACGGGAATTGATTTACCGGGAGAGACAAGAGGACTTGTGTATGATGAAAATATGGGAGCATCTACGCTTGCAACGAATTCTTTTGGACAAAATTTTACTGTAAATATGGTTCAAATGGTGGCAGGGTTTTCCTCTCTTATTAATGGAGGATATTATTACGAACCTCATGTTGTCAAACAGATTGTGACAGAAGACGGTGAACTTGTAAAAAACTTTTCTAAAACATTGGTAAAGCAGACAATTACAAAAGAAACTTCTGATTATATAAAGGAGTGCCTTCGCGAGGTTGTCACAGACGGAACAGGTACAACAGCGGCAATAGACGGATATACTGTGGGAGGAAAAACAGGAACTGCTGAAAAAGTAGATACATCCGGAAAAGGGACGGGAAGACTGAAAGATCAATATATTTTATCCTTTTTAGGATGCGTTCCATGTGAAAATCCACAGGTAGTGTGTTATACTTTAATGGACAGCCCGGAGGACAATACGCAGGCAACGGCATACAATACAGAACTATGGACTTATATCATGAAGCAGGTTTTACCTTATCTGGGTGTTGAGAAGACAGAAAAAATAGAGAAAAAAGCGAAAAAACAGAATCTGGAGACAGAATTTTATTCCGATGGTATCATAGAAGGCGACGATGGCTCACTCATATTAAAAGATGAAGACGAATAATAGTAATGGTATTTGATTATAAAGAATAAATTATAATAAAAGTCTTTGCAGAGGCCTGAAAATGAACAAGGTAAAAACCATTAACAGAAAGATGTTACTGATATATGTAATGGGAATAATTTTAATATGCATTGGCGTTTTCGGAAGGCTTGTCTATCTGATGGTATTCCGGTCACAGTATTATTCGGAAAAGGCATTGGAGGTTCAGGAAAGAGAGCGAAAAATAAAAGCTCCCAGAGGGCGCATTCTTGACAGAAATGGCAAGGTAATTGCCTCCAATACAACTGTCTGTACTGTTTCGGTAATATACAATCAGGTAAAAGAGCCTGAAAAAGTAATCGATTTTTTATCAGACATCCTGGAGCTGGATAGGGAAGAAGTAGAGAAAAAAGTGGTCAAAAAAAGTGTCCGGGAAAAGATTAAATCAAATGTTCCAAAAGAAATTGGCGATAAGATACGAGAAGAAAATCTTTCCGGGGTAAAGGTTGACGAAGATTACAAAAGGTATTATCCTTATTCCAGTCTGGCTTCCAAAGTTTTGGGGTTTACAGGTGCAGATAATCAGGGCATTATTGGTCTTGAAGTAAAATATGACAAATATCTTCAGGGAATTGACGGCCTGATACTGACACCGACAGATTCCAGAGGCATTGAGCAGGACACGGCGTTAGAGGAAAGAGTAGAGCCGGTATCCGGAAATGACCTTATTACAAGCATTGATGTCAACATACAGCAATATGCGGAACAGATTGCTTACAATGCACTGGAAGCAAAACAGGCAAATTATGTCTCTATTATTGTTATGAATCCCAATAATGGCGAGATAT
>CALWNA010000053.1 GCA_944382505.1 uncultured Lachnospiraceae bacterium | reverse complement strand
TAGGTAAGTCTCCTTTCGGTTATTTTGTGGTGATTTAATTATAAAGGATATGGGCTCCTGTGCCTACTTTTTTGCTTAAAAAAATAAAAAGGTTCTAAACCTTACCCCCAAGTAAAGTTTAGAGCCTTTTTTGTATCTCGAAAATAAAAATACTTTCTTTCCATCACAATATAGTTTTAGTATTTTTTTTATGATAAGATATTTGTAAAATATATGTAAAATATAGGAGGAGACCATGAAAACAGGAGTGAGGAGAATTTTTGCCATGATTTTGAGTGTGGCAATGGTGTTTACTACAACAGTACTGACACCGGGAAAATACCAAAAAAGTGTCATGGCAGATGCAGAAGAATCTTTTGTAACAGATTTTTCATATGATTTTGCCTACACGACTCCGGGGTATGCAGATGGTACGATTCGTATTTCAGCAAGTGAAGACGGAGTATATAAAATATTCTGGGGAGATGCAGATGGAAATAAACTGACAAAAAACGGATATGAATATTCCTATCTTGCAAGAGTTATTGTAAAAGATGGAAAAGGATCGTTTAATATCATATCTGATTACACGGCTATTCCGGAAGGAGCAGAGACAGCGTTAGTTTATAAAAAGGATGTAAAGCAGTATGTATATGAAATTCCGGAAGAGAAAAAGTTTGTGCCGCAGGGAGAGGCATATACATTTGGCGCATTGTCAGATCTTCACTATGGAAGATACAGTACGGTATATGATGATGATGCGGTTCCTGCAGTAGATAATGCATTTGATTTTTTAGACAATGCAGGCGTTAAGTTTGTGGGAATTTCCGGCGACCTGACGGCAGGTGGAGAACAGGCATCTCTGGACAAGTACAATGAGGCACTTGCAAAGCATCCGGACATAACGGCTGTGATTTGTACAGGAAACCATGATTCAAGAACGACAATTTCAACAAGTAGTACAAGCACTTTGGATACATCCATTACCAGATGGTACAATTCTATATCAAGCAGCTACTATACAGTGGAAGCAGATGGAAAGGTAAATAACAAGTTAAGCGGCTATCCAATCTTGGCGAATGACGCACTGACAAATCCAATCAGCACACAGTACAGACCTTATGCAGGAGCAGAGGCTGAGGATACCACAGTGCCGGGCCTTGATTTTGTGACGGAAGCAGGGGGAAATATTTTTATTTTCTTTAATGAAATTGCCAAGACAGGTGAAACTTATAATGTTGATGATCTTATTACAACAGGCCAGATGGACTGGCTGAAAGAACAACTTGAAACATACAGGGACAGAAAGGTGTTTGTATTTTTTCACTCATATCTTCCGGTGAACACATTGAATAATGACGTTGCGGATTATAATAATTGTACAGGTGATTTAAGGAGTGATGGCGGTTACTCATATAATTTAGATTTTAAAGATGTGGTGACAACATCCGATGGGATGAATCTGCAGGCTCTGTTAAGTGAATACAGCAATGTTACAATGCTTTCCGGACATTCTCACTGGCAGTATGCAATGCAGGAATTAAATGCTAATTTAAATATCGGACAGCTTAAGAATGGGGAAGGCGCTACACTTGTTCATTTGTCAAGTGTTACGGAACCGAGATATGTCGGAAGAAACGATGCGGCAAGAACAGAACTGAATGGTTTTGCTTCCGAGGGAACTACCGTAACAACCTATGATAGCTGTACCGTTTATAACAGCATTGATTTTTATAACAGCCGGTATGAAGCATATGCAACATATATTGTTTCGTCAGGAGAGGATTCCGGGTACGAACCTGTTAAAAATCCAAATTACACAGAATCAACAGATGCCATTACAGGGGATGAGTATCTGGAAGCGGAAGACCTGACAACGATGCAGTTGTTAAAATCAAACTACAATCTGGTTTATGGGGCGGACTACACGCAGAGTTCTGTCGGTGGTGAAAATAGTATCGGAAAGCTTACCGATGGAAAAATAAGTGGCGGATTTGTGAATACTAAAAGAGACAGCAATGCCAAGAATCAGGAATTTGTCATTGATTTGGGAAAAGATAAAGTTCAGAATGTAAATAATATTGATTACTTTTTATTATATTTTCAAAATAATCTGACATATGCCACAGATTTCAATGTGTCTGTCTCCATGGACGGAAGTACATATGAGACTGTGGGTACATATAGTAATGTCGATGCGGAAACAAATCATTTTGAACCTGATTTTTCTAATGTGACGCTGGAACAGTTCCGCTATGTAAAATTGAATCTGACTGCCGGAAAGACGGAATATGGATATCAGGTGAAAGAATTTGCCGTAATTGGCATCAACCCGATTGAATATCCTGAGATAGCAGACCAGAGCGGACTTGTCACATCAGTAACCAGGAATATAGCATTGAATCAACCGGTTATTGTGTCTTCAACATATGACAAAGAGGGTAGTGATCCTACCGTATTAACTGATGGAAAAAAAGACGGCTACTGGTCCACGGATTGGGACAGCAGCAGAACCTCAGATTATATTATTGTTGATTTAGGGTCTGACTATGATGTGGCTTCCATTAGTTCCGTATTGGTTAACTATAAGAGTGAAAATACGTTTTGCGAAAATTATAGTATTGAAGTTTCAAAAACATATAATGCAGATGACCCGACAGAAGGATTTTATGAGATAGCAAAAGTTAAGGCAGTATCATGGGAAATTTTACAAAAATATTCTGATATTAACGGATATGTGGTCACGCCGATAACCGACGTTGCATCTGATTCTATCCGATATGTAAAAATTAATATGAGTGGTCATAAATCTTATGGTTATCAGGTATACGAGGTGGCAGTGATTCTTGGAGAGAACGATTTGTCCTCTGACAAGACACAGGTTTCAATCGTAAATACGGATGATATTGTATATACAGGAAATGAAATAAAACCGGAAGTAACGGTTACATATGCTGACAAAATTTTGACGGAAAATAAAGATTATACTTTGACATATTCAGATAATATTAATGCAGGGCCGGCAAAATATACGGTTACGGGAATCGGCGAATATTCGGGAACTGTGACAGGTAAATTTACCATTGCCCCACAGAATCTGAAATCGGATCTGATTACAGTTGATGATACAGCTTTGGCGAAAGCTTTGGAATTTAGCGGAAAGGAACAGACGCCTGCGGTTGTATTAAGTTACAATAATAAAAAATTAACAGAAAAAGATGATTATACCATAGAGTATACAGACAATCTCTACCCGGGACCGGCTCAGGTGGTGATTACAGGTGTTGGAAATTATACAGGACAAATCACAAAAACATTTGAGATTGTAAAAAAGGCAATGGAAAATGTTACGGTTACAACAAGTTTTGATGAAGCCAATGAATTAGTAGTTACAGTTGAAAATGCCGGGTACGAAATGGTAGAAGGTCAGGATTACACATATGATGTAGATACAGATGTATTTGGTAATATTACAATTACAATTTCTGCGGCAGGAGATTATTATGAAGGTGAAATTGTAGAAAAAATTGATGCTGCTGACAATCCAAACAGACCATCTGTAGAAATTACCGGAGAGAATCAGTTTACTTATACCGGTTCGGAAATTAAACCTGACGTAGAGGTAAAGATTTTCAATGAGATATTGACTATGGATGTGGATTATACGCTGTCTTATGAGAACAATATTAATGCGGGACCGGCGATTGTCCATGTTGTGGGAATAGGAACCTATGAAGGTGTAATCGACGATACATATAATTTTGAAATATTACCAAAAAATATTAGCGATGCTGACATCGTTGTAGATGACTCTAATCTGAAGGATAACTTTGAATTTAACGGAAAAGACAGAACGCCGATTGTTAAGCTGACATATGGCGGAATATTGTTAAATGCAATGGGAGACTATACTGTCCGGTATGAAAATAATTTCTATCCCGGAACAGCAAAAGTAACTATTACAGGCATCGGAAATTATACAGGTGAAATTACAAGAACATTTGTAATTATAAAGAAACCGATTGAAAATGTTACAATCCGAACAAGCTTTGATGCAAATAATAAGCTTGTAGTAACAGTGAATAACGGAAGTTATGCAATGACTTATGGCAAGGATTATACTTATACTACAAATACGGATGCACAGGGTAATATTACGATTACATTTACGGGACTGGGAAACAATTACGCGGGAACTTTTGTAAAGGTAATTGACGCAAAGGATAATCCGGCAGCAGTAACAATGACCACGGCAGAACCGACAACCAAAGCAATTACAGTCAAGAAAACCAAAATTACGAAGAAAAAGAATCTAAAAGGACAGAAAGTACGGATTGTCTGGAAAAAGCTGTCAGGCGTAACCGGATATAGGATTCAATACTCTACAAACAAGAAATTTAAAAAAGCAAAAAGAGTAACAAAGAAAATTAAAACAAATAAGAAAAAATATACGATCAAGAAATTAAAATTAAATAAGACGTATTATATCCGTATCAGGGCTTACAGAGTTTATAACGGAAAAACTTATTTGGGTGAATGGAGTAAGGTTAAGAAAATTAAAATTAAGAAGTAGAAATGAAACCCGCGATAACACCATGGTGTTTTCGTGGGCTTTTCGTAACAAATATTAAAAAAACTGTATTATGGCACCTATGTTTGTGTAAGAAGAAATAAGAAAATCAGCGGCAGGAACCGGGTTCTCATTGTCAAGCCGGATGTGCAATGATATAATGAATGAGATAGAAAATAAAAGGATGGCAGACAAGAGCTGATAAAGGGCAGATTGTTTCCGATAATGTTACGGAGGTATTTAAATGGGAGAATTAGTTTTTAAAGGGTTAAAAGTGGAGGAAATAGACCTTACGAATAAATTGGAAGGTCAGGTCAAGCTTGATATTTCACAGAGAGCATCTTTTAATGTAAAGTATACGAATGACAACCTTCATTGTATGGCAACGCTTACAATCGATATGATGGAAAAAAGTGCACCGATGGATTTTAATTTTAAAATCATCGCAACAGCATTTTTGGATTGTGAAGAGGGAATGGATAAAAAAGAAATACACAAGAAAGCGTATGATGAAATTTATCCGCATGTAAGAGCGCTTATTATAACGATTATGGTAAATTCAGGGTTACCACCGATCGTAATTCCAAAAGTAAAAATGGATGAATCTAACATAAAAATTGCAGGAGAAAAAAATCCCGGAGAAAATAATTTGTACAGTTAATTCTTAATAAAAACGTTTTTATTCTATTTTTTGAATTTTGGGAGGGCAAATTTGAGACAAAAAAAACGTTTTTGGTATAAAATTGCCAATTGAAAAGCTGAAAATTCAGATTCTTTTTCAAAACAATTGTGAAAAATCTACAAAAAAAATTTTTACAGAACTGCTTTATTGAAAAAAATGTTTTTAATTTTTAAACTATAAATGTATTAGATTTTTAGGTAACATAATAATCTAAACCCTTTCAATTTTTGGCATCTCGGAAATATTCTGAGATGCCATTTCCTGTTTTATGAATAGGTAAAAAAATCAAAAGACCGCTTTGTATTATTTTGAATAAAAAATGTTAATGATATAAAGAGATATCATATTGACTTAAAATGGTAGTTAGTGGTATTATATAGAGAAATTGGGTTAAAATTTGTATTAATTTTTTATTTAACGTATAGAAGAGGTTTTTAATTATGAAGAAGTTAATATTAGTAACATCCCCACCGGCATGTGGAAAAACGTTTGTAACAAAAAAATTGGCAAAGGCAATGCCTAACTGCGTTTACCTTGATAAGGATTCTCTTATTGTTTTATCAAAGCAGATTTTTGTGGTTGCGCATGAAGAATATAACAGAAGTTCTGATTTCTTTGAGAAGGAAATCAGAAATTATGAGTATGACTGTATCATGGAAATTGCAATGGAAGCATTAGAGTATAATGATACAGTGTTCATTAACGCTCCGTATACCAGAGAAGTAAGAACTCCGGGTTATATGGAAAATTTAAGACAGCAGCTTTTAAAGAAAAAAGGTGCAGAGTTGGTAGTGGTCTGGGTTCAGTGTGATGTGGAAGTCTGCAGAAAGCGGATGATTGCACGCAATTCAGATAGAGATACATGGAAATTAGAGCATTGGGATGAATATGTAAAGAAACTGGATTTTTCGGTACCTGAGGGTATTAAGAATTTATTCTTGTTTGACAATTCAACGGATGCATCTTTTAAGAAATCCATGGAAGAGGCCGTGGATTATTTCAAGAAACTGAAATAAGTTTATGATGGGGCTGCCTGGCGGGCAGCTTTTTTCAGGATTGCAGCAAATTAAGAAACAGGAGAAAATAAAATGTCAAAAGTAAGAACACGGTTTGCACCAAGTCCTACGGGAAGAATGCATGTAGGAAACTTAAGAACAGCGCTGTATGAATTTCTGATTGCCAAGCATGCGGGCGGCGATTTTATTTTGAGAATAGAAGATACGGACAGAGAGCGTTATGTAGAAGGCGCAGTAGATATTATATATAAGACACTGGAGGAGACTGGACTGATTCACGATGAAGGGCCGGATAAGGATAAAGGGTATGGTCCGTACATTCAAAGTGAACGACAGGCATCCGGGATTTATCTGGAGTATGCAAAGAAGCTGATTGAGACCGGAGATGCCTATTACTGTTTCTGTGATAAAGAAAGACTTGCCACTTTAAAAACAGCAGTAGGGGAAGATGGCAAGGAAATTACAGTCTATGACAAACACTGTCTGAGTCTTTCCAAAGAGGAAATACAGGCAAATCTTGATGCGGGAAAACCATATGTTATCCGTCTTAATATGCCGACAGAGGGAACGACGACTTTTATTGATGAACTTTACGGAGAAATTACTGTTGAAAATAAAGAACTGGACGATATGATTCTGATTAAGTC
>CALWNA010000052.1 GCA_944382505.1 uncultured Lachnospiraceae bacterium | reverse complement strand
CGGATTTCTTATTTGTGATCCGAGAATTATTAATAATCCGGAGCCGATTAAGACAATCACTTACATGGAATTGAGAGAACTTGCATATATGGGTGCAACCGTACTTCATGAAGACGCTATTTTCCCTGTCAGAGCAGCGGGGATTCCGGTCAATATAAAAAATACCAACTGTCCAAAGGACCGGGGAACGATGATTGTGTCAGAAACCGCTGAACCATGTGAACATATTATTACAGGCATTGCCGGAAAGAAGGGAATGTCGGTAATTAATATAGAGAAAGATAAGATGAACAGTGAGATTGGCTTTGGAAGAAATGTTCTTCGTGCCCTTGAAAAGAGCAATGTCAGTTTTGAACACATGCCGTCAGGTGTAGATACAATGAGTGTTGTAATTCAGACAGATGCTTTGACGGGGAAAGAGACGGCCATTTTGGATGAAATCCGATCAAGAGTTCATCCGGATCAGCTGTATATTGAAAGCAACCTCGCTTTGATTGCCGTTGTGGGCAGAGGGATGAAGAGCGCCAGAGGTACTGCGGCCATCCTCTTTACAGCCTTGGCAGAAGCAAGGGTTAACATCAGGATGATTGATCAGGGTTCTTCCGAGTTGAATATTATCATTGGTGTTGCCGAGGAAGATTTTGAGGTGGCGATGAGAGCCATCTACAATGCATTTATTAAAGTGAAGAAATCATAAAGAGTAAGAAGCAGTTTCTGAATAAAAAATACTGCATAAAAAGTGTGTTAAAGTATTGACAATGTGCAATGTCAGGCATACAATATTAGAGTAAAATAAAAACTGAAAAATTCTTCGGGGCAGGGTGTAATTCCCTACCGGCTGTGTTTGCAATCGCATAAGTCAGCGAGCCGTAAGGCAGGATATGGTGAGATTCCATGACCGACAGTATAGTCTGGATGAGAGAAGACAAAATCACACAACGATTTGTCACTATGTGTGAGTATGGCAAATGGTTGTTTTTGTGAAATGCTTTCAGCCCCGGAATGATTCCGGGGTTTTTCTTATGTAAAGATAAGAAAAGAGGAGAAGGATTTTTCTTTTAGAAAAGGAGAATCAAAATGAAAAAACTATTTACAACAAAGAACCTTGTTTTAATGGCAATGTTTTCAGCGCTTGGTGCAGTGTTAATGCTGTTCGAATTTCCAATCCCATTTATCGCGCCGTCATTTTACGAAATCGATTTAAGTGAAATCCCTATATTGATAGGGTCCTTTATTATGGGGCCTGTATCGGGCGTGATTATGGAGGCGGTGAAAATATTATTAAAGATTCTAATTAAAGGAACTTCTACGGCCTATGTGGGCGACCTTGCAAATTTCTGTATCGGATGCTGTTTCATAGTTCCTGCAAGCATTATCTACAAGCATAAAAAATCAAGGAAAAATGCGTTTATCGGTATGGTTGTAGGAGCGGTGTTTATGGCTATCGCTGGTATAATCCTGAATTACTTTGTATTGATACCGTTTTATGTAAAAGCATTTGGAATGCCTTTGGATGCCATAATTGAAGCCGGCGCAAGCATTAATTCGTTGATATGTAATAAATTTACTTTTGTTTTAATATGTGTTGCACCGTTTAATATTGTAAAAGCTGCCATCGATGGTCTCATAACAGCATTGATTTATAAGCGGATTAGCGTTTTTATAAAAAGTATAGGAAATAAAAAATAGAAAGGATGACTTGTAACAATAAAGGGTTTTGATTATAATTATAATCAAAACTCTTTTTTTGACAGGAGAAGTTATGATTTATGAGACAATGTCTCCGCAGGAGACGTTTGAATTGGGAGAAAAATTAGGGCAGAAGGCTGAGCCTGGTCAGATAATCTGTTTAAACGGCGACTTGGGAGTGGGAAAGACTGTTTTCACACAGGGCTTTGCAAAAGGATTGGGGATAAAAGAAAGTGTAAACAGTCCCACCTTTACGATTATTCAGATTTATGATGAAGGAAGGTTGCCGCTGTATCATTTTGACGTATATCGTATCGGGGAACCCGAAGAAATGTATGAAATAGGATGTGAGGATTATTTTTTCGGGGAAGGTGTATGTCTTATAGAATGGTCAAAGCTTATTGAAGAACTGATTCCGGAAAAAGCGGCGACGGTATTGATCGAAAAAAATCTTGAAAAAGGTCTGGATTACAGACAGATAACAGTGGAGGGAATATGAGAATTTTAGCAATCGACAGTTCATCGATGGTCGCGACGGTAGCTGTTGTGACGGATGATGTGTTATCGGCAGAATATACAATAAATTATAAAAAGACGCATTCACAGACATTGCTTCCTATGATAGATGAAATCAGCAAGATGATTGAACTTGACATGGAAACTGTGGATGCCATTGCCATTGCCGGGGGGCCCGGTTCTTATACGGGACTCAGAATCGGAAGCGCTACGGCAAAAGGATTCGGGCTGGCATTGAATAAACCGATTATTAATGTGCCGACCATGGATGCTTTGGCATATAATTTATTTTCCTCCCAGTACATTGTATGTCCGATTATGGACGCCAGAAGGCAGCAGGTATATACGGGTATCTATCGTTTTAAAGGTACGGAGATGGAAATTATAAAGCC
>CALWNA010000051.1 GCA_944382505.1 uncultured Lachnospiraceae bacterium | reverse complement strand
ACATGCAGAAAAATCCCTGTATAATGCAGGTAAGGGCAGGACCAATGAAAATCGGCTCTGCCCTTAAGTAACTATTCATAAATCTTATATCAGTTTTTTGAGTTTACACAAAACTTGAAACGGTCTCTATAATACAGCCCCAAAAAAGACTAACACAATATTTCTTTTCCATATTTCTTTTTTCACTGAAACAATTGAAATATTTAAAAATGATTAAATAATCAATTATGTTTATTACTAAATCATAAATTATACTCATACCTTCCCCCTTAAGTAATCCAAATGCTTTTTCTTGAGTCCTTTTCTATAATCTCTACTTATATATAACTTTTTACCGCCTTGTAAAACTACATTTTCTCCTATAATACTTTCAATCTTTGGAATATTTACAATCAAAGATTTATTCAGCAGACCAAATGTTTCGACCTCTAACTGTGACCATATTTCTCCCAACGTCATATTGCATTGATACTTTTTATCATCAGTTGTATAAATCCATACCTTTCTCCCCTCTTTTTCTAAATAACTAATATTAGAAAAGGCAATACTGTAATTATTTTTTCTGTAAGAAAACACAAAACTTTTCCGTGCTATCCCCAGATGTTTTTTTGTCCTCTCTAATATCTTTTTCATTTTTTCAAAGGTCAAAGGTTTTTCAATAAAATCAAACGTTATCATTTCAAACACATCAAAAACATACTGCGAATGACTTGTCATAAAAATAATTAAAGCATTAATATTTTTTTCTCTGATTTTTTTCGCCAAATCTATCCCTGACATTTTTTTCATTTCAATGTCTAATATAAATATATCAAAATCTATATCATATTCTGTTATGTATCCTTGTAATTCTTCCGCACAAAAAAACACTTCATATTCTAACGACTTATCATGAATGGTTTCAATATACTGTTCAATTTGTTCAATTATCACCCTGTCATCATCGCAAACTGCAATTTTCATCTTCTGTCCCCCTTAACAATAGGTAATTATACCATAATTAAATACCGAAATCATTCTTAATAAGATTTCGTTTTACAAATCTGCTATCTTGTTCTCATAAAATAATTCAGATAACTTTCTTTGACTAGCATCTTATAATCTCGTACAATATATAACATTTCTTCACTCTTCAGATAAATTTCCTTACACTTTCATCAATCATTGTCCGATTGACAATACAGCTTCGATTAATTTTAATAAACCTATCTGTTAAAAGTTCTTTAAGATTTCTTCCATTGTCATATTCCATTCATATATATGCTTTCCTTTTTATTTTTTCTATGTAAATAATATTCTGGTATGGAAATGCATACTTATTCTTGTTACGCATAAAGACAAAATTAGTTTTAGAAACAAAAATATAATCAGATAGTTTATATAGAAGTTTTTTTTAATTTTTAAATGTTATGGGATTTAATAGAAAATCAAAGGTATTCACCTCAAACACATCTGTGACATATTTCAGATAACCGGTCATAAAAATAACCAACGCATATTGATTAATCAGTCTAATTCCTTCAGCTAATTGTATCCTTGATGTATCTGCCGTTTCTATATCTAAAAAATATACATCAAAATCCGTTTCTAACATATGACTATAAAATTTTTTGCTGAAAAAACACTTTATATATGATAGGTATTTTAAATTTTCTATATATGACTCTATTTGTTCTATAACAGCTTCATCGTCATCATAAATAGCCAAACATAACTATCTCTCCCCCTTAAATCAATCATCTTCACAATCTTCAAAATACTCTGAATGAAAGAACTCATACATTGTTATGCTTAAACCATTGCATATTTTATTAATGGTCGCAACAGTCGGATTTGTACCGGACAATATATTCTTGAGTGTAGACTTTGGGATAGCCGCACGAGATGCCAAAGTATAATAACTAATATTTTGTTCGTTACATAAATCTGATATTCTTTTACAGATTGCTTCATTTGAAGTCATAGCATCCCTCCTATATATAATCCTATTAAGATTTTACTCGTTTATTTTCGAAACTAGGTCTATATATAGTGTTTGCATGTGACAATATTTTATCTATTTTTTGTGAAAATATTACATATAAAGTATATTTTGTTACCTTTGCTTTTTAAAAGATAGTAATGATAACTTTTATTAAAATCAAAAGAATGTTATTATCAAAGGTCTATCAGAAGTTTATAAAAGTGTGTATGTTATCAACATTTTTCATTCTCTGAAACCAAGAAAAAAGTGTCACAAATTGCAAATACCTCATATATTTGACGCACACCGTTCTATTAGAATTTCTTTCTTTTTTATTTCCATATAAATGTCAGCTATTTCATAACCTTCTTTAATACATGCGTATCGTGGGTCATTTCTCAAATCTCTTTTAGGCACAAAAATAAACTTAAAATCAGGCTCAATAAATTCCATACTCTTAACCTCTGTTATTTTATCATTCAGTAGGTCATCAAAAGATTACGTCAATTCCTCTACCTCACACGATAGGAAAACCTCGTCATTATCTTGTTGATAATTCAACCATCTATCGCCAATCAAAGAATAATCCACCAAACACCACTGTTCATTCCAAACATTTTTAACCGTCGGCTGATAATCCTTTATTCTCATTTTCAATGTGATGCCACATAAATCTAAATTAAACCACATAGACAACTTCTGGTCGAATCACTCCACATCACTCATTGCCTGAGTAATCATCTGTTTATACTGTTCTTTGACACTTTCCGGTGCAAGTATCTGCACTTTTCCATTAAAGCCCAACACCCATCCGAAAAAAGATTTGCGAATTTTCATGTTATTCGCTTCCTCTCTTATATCCTTTTTATCCAAAATTATACTTGCTGACGATAGGTTCTCTCCCCTGTATCATATCGTTAAAATATTCGTAATAGCAGATTCCAAGAAATCCTCCTGCTATGTTATAAATATTCGTAAATCCATTTCCCTGCAGCGCCATAACTGCATTATAACTGGTCTGTCCGATCTGACAGTGTACATAGACCGGCCGGTCTTTCGGAATTTCATTCAGACGCTGGCGGAGCTGAGTGATAGGGATATTGATGGAGTTTTTCAGATGTCCTCTCTCATACATGGGTTTCGGGCGGACGTCAATGATATAAGCGCCGGATTCTACAAGATTTCTCACCTGATCTACATGTATCTGCCGGAAGGCTCCCTGCAGAAGATTCTCTGCCACAAGCCCTGCCACATTCCCGGCGTCTTTCGGTGTGGAGAATGGCGGAGCATAGCAAAGCTCCAGATCCCTCAAGTCGTCCACAGTTCCGCCGAATTTGATGACTGTCGCCACGATATCGATTCTCTTTGCGGCATCTCCCTTGGAAATGGCCTGGGCCCCCAGCACCCTTCCTGTAGGCACTTCGTAGATTAGTTTATAGTGAAGTATCTCGCTGTCAGGCATCAGAGAAACTTTATCCATAGGCAGCACATATGCAAAATCATAGGGAATTCCCTCCTGCTCGCACTGTGCCGCTGTCATCCCGGTGCTTGCCGCATTGTAATCAAACACCTTGATACAATTGGAGCCGATATAACCGGTATTTCTTACCGGACGCCCGTAAATATGATCAGCTGCCTGTCTTGCCTGTTTCTGAGCAGGTCCCGCCAGTTGCAGCATCATCGGTCTATGCATCAATGTGTTATACACTTCTATGGCGTCACCTACAGCATAAATATTCCGATCACTGGTGCAGTAGTTGGCGTCTACTTTAATGGCTCCCCACCGGTTCAGCTCCAGTCCGGCATCCGCCGCAAGAGAAGTCTCCGGTCTTACACCGACGGACATGACCACAGCATCTCCTTCTACTTTCCTTCCTGATTTTAGAATCAGGTCAGACTTCTCAAAAGAAATCACCGAATCGCCTACAACAAGGTCAACTCCATTGTCCAGCATCTCTTTCTGGAGAATCTGTACCATATCATAATCGTAAGTCCTGAGGATCTGGGGCATTGCTTCCACCATAGACACCTGATAGCCTGCTTCCCGCAGATTCACTGCAACTTCCACACCGATAAACCCTCCGCCAATCACAGAAATGTTTTTCACATCTTCCTTTTTGATAAAGGAATAGAACCTGCTGATATCTTCTACATTTCTGATGGTAAAAAGATTCGCATCCTCCATACCTTTGATCGATGGAATTACCGGCTCCGCCCCCGGAGACAGAATCAGTTTATCATAAGACTCCTCATATTCCCGGTTATTCTGCAGATCTTTGATGCGAACTTTTTGGGCCTTACGGTCAATGAAGACTACCTGACTGGACACCCTTACTTCAATATTGTAAATGCTCAGAAATGACTGAGGTGTATTCAGGATCAGCTTTTCCGTCTGATCAACAGTTTCACTTAAACGGTAAGGGATACTGCAGTTTGAATAGGATACATAAGGTCCTTTTTCAAATATGATAATCTCTGCCTTTTCATCCAATCTTCTTAACCTTGCCGCTGTACCGGCTCCTCCTGTTACTCCGCCAACAATTACATATTTCATTATCTTCATCCTCCTGTGTGCTTTGATTTATTTTCTATGTGTCTTTCGATATTCAGTGGGCAGCATCAGAGCTACAGCTTTAAATGCTTTGCTAAACTTTCCGGGAGTTTCATAACCCATCTTCCCGGCAATCATCTTGACCGTTTCATCTGTATCCCGCAAAAGTTTCATGGCTTCATGCATCCGGATTCAACGCCTCTCTCCAAAGCTATCCGGATTAGCCTGCAAAAATTTATTAACTGTGCAAACAGTAATCTTTGCTTCTACGGTGTCACAGCCATGAAGTGTCCTGCACTCTGTTAAAAGCTCCGCTCCTGCTCCAACCACTATCACATCACTGTAATCAGAATACAACACATGGTTTGTGTCACAAAGCAACGTAACTGGAATATTGTATTTTTCAGCAATTGACTCGACAATGTCCACAACCGGACACGCATCTGCATCTACAAATATCCGCATCATTTTCTCTCCAGTTCTTTTTGAATCCAAGTCATGATTACATCCACAAGATAGTCCTGCTGCACTTGGCTCAACTCCTTGCCGGGTTGCATTTTATGCCACTTCCGTATGCACTCCCTACAACAAGTTGCAGTCGCATGTTGAGCAATAAATACCGGATGTCCCTTGGTCGGAGTCTGCTTTCCATCATTCGGAATAACTGCCGGAGCCTCCCTCTTTGCAATAAAATCTCTTGCATGTTGCCTGATGATATCAAGTCCCTTGTCATTTATGTAATCAATGTCTTTCTGTTTCAAATGAAAACTACTTCGGAACTTGGAATTACCAAGTCTTTCAAACAGTTGTTTATACCACTCATCTTTAGTCATTAGAACTTCTCTACTTCCGGTTCATGTGTAAATGATGAAAATGTAGCGGTTGCATTTTTAAAATAAAACACCTCTGTATTACCATCATCTGCGGAATACATCTTCTGCAGTGATGGATATGCGTCAAGCATAGACTGTCTTGCTTCTCTGCGGTCATCTTCAATAAGTTCGCCAGCTACACGAAGCCACTCACCATTCTTAAATGCACATATTTCAGCCTTTGGATTGGTATGTAGCTGCTTTGACACATCCTTTATCTTACCTGTCTGTATATAAAGTTTTCCTTCAAAAATATGAGCAGTTCCAAAAGGTCTTACTCTAGGCTGATCACCTTCTACTGTTGCTAAATAATATGTTTCTGCATCTTTTAAAAATTTTACTACTCGTTCCATGATATAATCCTCCTGTCGTCTTATTTGAATAAATCAAAAATACTGAAACTCGTCTTTTTATAGATTTTATTATAGGCTGCTTTCTTCGGATTCTTAATCCATCCCATACCCTTCTTTCCATATCCGGGAATTACTGCTTTCTTAATTGCACGCTTTGCCTTTCCAGTAGTTCTTGCCTTAAAAGACTTCTTCAAACTCGGTGTTCTCATTCCAAACTTCATAATAATAACCTCGCTGTTATGAAGTGACCTCTTGTCAAGAGTTAATTTTACATTAACAAACTTTTCTCTCAACAATCGTCACATTTGTTGATTGACAGTATCTGGG
>CALWNA010000050.1 GCA_944382505.1 uncultured Lachnospiraceae bacterium | reverse complement strand
GACAAGAATTGTCGATAAAGATAATCTGATTGCCACATGATAAAATACTTTTATGGAACCGGCTCCGTCAATCAAAGTATTTTATCATGTGGCAATCAGATTATCTTTATCGACAATTCTTGTCGTATTCCTGTTCTCATTCGTATTTAACTGGAATGAGACCTATACAACGAATACAATGCTCAGAAATGCAGTTGAATTATTACCGATTAAATTATCACTATTTGATAATGAAGCGTCTACCGGTGGAGCAAACTCGATTAATGAAGCATACAAGATGGCGGCAACACTGATTTCCATTGCACCTTTGTTGATTCTATATGCTTTAGTGCAGAGACAATTTATTCAGGGTATAGAAAACACAGGTATTACCGGTGAATAAGAGCTACTTTTTGCAGGGGGCTGCGAAACAGCCTTCCCTGCAAATGAAATGTAATATTATCAAGGAGGAAAAAAATGAAAGGATTTAAGAGATTAACTTCAATTGTTGTTGCAGTTGCTATGGTTATTACCCTTTGTACAATTAGTCCGTCTACACAAGCCGAAGCGGCAGTTACAATTCTAACCGACAAGAAAATGACAATCGTAATTGGTAAAAAGGATACGATTGCCGTAAAACAGAAAGGCGCGACATTTAAATCCAGCAACAAAAAAATTGCAACGGTATCTAAAAAAGGTGTCGTAAAAGGGAAAAAAGCAGGAACATGTAAAATTACCGTGACAGTCGGAAATAGCTCGAAAAAAGTCACAGTGAATGTAAAACCTAAAAAGGTTACACTGAAATCCGTAACGCTTTCGGGAACAAATTCCGCGAAAGTAAGGTGGAAGAAGGTTTCCGGTGTAACAGGATATTATGTATATTACTCAACAAAAAGGAAAAGCGGTTATAAGAGAGTAAAAGTAAAAGGCGCAAAAAAGACAACGACAACGATTAAGAATCTTACACTTGGAAATACATATTATTTCAGAGTGAAAGCTTATGTAAAATCAAAAAAGAAAACAATCACAAGTAATACATACTCAACGGTTCTGTCGCTAAAGACATGGAAACTTGCATGGTCAGATGAATTTAACGGATCGACATTAGATCTTTCTTCATGGACCTATGAAACCGGAAATGGTACCGGCGGCTGGGGCAATCAGGAACTTCAGTATTATACAGCCGGCGATAATATTAAATTTGAAAACGGAAACTTAGTTATTGTTCCAAGGTTGGAAGTGAATAAAACAACCGGAAATATTCAAAATGTAACATCCACAAGAATTAAGACCGCAGATAAGCGAGAGTTTACTTATGGAAAGATGGAGATAAGAGCAAAGGCCACAAAAGGTCAGGGAACATGGTCTGCCGGTTGGATGCTGGGAGATGACAGCAAGGATTCAAGAGGATGGCCATACACCGGAGAAATTGATATTCTTGAATCAATGAACGGCGGCGTCCCACAGACAATTCATTGTCCATATTTCAACAATCAAAGCTGGTCACATGGCAACAAGAATTACTCCACCGGATTAACACAGGCGCAGAGTGCGGCAGATTATCATACATATGGTATAATTTGGACAGATACATATATTCAGTTTACGGTTGATGGAGTGAATAAGGGACTTTATGATCCTACAATGTATAGTGAAAGCATATATGATCAGACATGGGTATTTGATCATCCGTTCTACTTTATTTTGAACTGTGCTGTTGGTGGTAATGCGGCTGGTTCAGTATCTACAAATGGATGGACATTGGTATCAGATCAGAATAACATACAGACATATGAAGATTATTACTATATTGATTATGTAAGGGTATATCAGTAAAAATCAAAGTGTGTTATGCTCATATATAATTTGAGCCTTACTGACAGAGAAAATGTAGTATAGAGTTGACAGTGAAGAGAGAAAGGATAAAATGGAATATATTTTTGAAATTCTCTCTTTGCTGCAGTCTCTTGACAGAACCATAAAAGGGAGGATATTGTATGGTTACAATAAAGGATGTTGCCCGCGAAGCAGGCGTGGCAATTTCGACAGTGTCAAATGTTTTTAATAACGCTGACATTGTAAGCGAAAAAACAAAACAGAAAGTTTTGGCAGCAGTAGAAAAACTTCATTATATACCTAATATGAATGCAAAATTATTGAAGTCTAACAGAAAAAATACAATAGGCCTCTTTTTAGCAAGTTTACAAGGTGATTTTTACAATGTGCTGACTCAGGCAATTCATTTACAGTGCAAGTTGAATAATTATCTGTTAAATATATATGTCAGCAATGATAATTCACCGGATGAAATATATAGAATGATTATTGCATCCGGAGTGGCGGGAGCCATCATATATCATGAGAATTTAACAGGTGACTATGTAAAAAGAATTGCAACAGTAAATATACCAATGGTATTTATCGACAGAGACAGTAAAGGAAAAAATATTTCAGGTGTATTGGTTGACGATAAGCTTGGAGCTTCAATGGCAGTTGATCATCTGATAAAACTTGGACATAAGAGAATAGGCTATATGCATGGAAATGATTCGGGAGATGATAATAATCGTTATCAGGGATATGTCGAGATGATGCAGAAGAATAATCTTCCGATTGATGATGATATTGTGTTGCGGGGATATTATGAAGAGGCGTTGGCATACAGTGAAATGCGCTCTATGCTTTCCAGTGATATTCAAGTCCCGGATGCAATGTTCTGTGCCAATGATGAAATGGCATGGGGATGTATTCAGGCACTACAAGACGTAGGAATTAAAGTACCTGAGCAGGTAAGTGTCATCGGATATGATGACAGTACAATCAGTGCTTATTATGGAGTTCCACTTACAACAGTACACAGTCCGATTACTGAGATGGGTAGTGCCAGCGCAAATGAACTGTTCAGACTATTAAATGATGAAGGTGATAAGAGCGGTACTGTTACAAAACTCTCACCGAAGATGGTTTATAGAAGTT
Organism: uncultured Lachnospiraceae bacterium; assembly: GCA_944382505.1. Lineage (GTDB taxonomy): Bacteria > Bacillota > Clostridia > Lachnospirales > Lachnospiraceae > Eubacterium_G. The sequence goes on along the minus strand of CALWNA010000050.1, from coordinate 7,875 downwards.
CATGCGGAAAACGTAAAAATTAAAGGAGATGAATATGGATAATTATAGACTTGAAGGAAAGACTTTTGTCATTGATGATTATGACAGAAAGCCGGCTTTTTCCAGTTTTTTACCAGGGCTTGCGGGTGTAAAGGGAATTCCAATGTGGACATTCTACACGAACAGAGGTCAGGGAATGAACAGTTTTGGCATTGATAATAAAGGTAATGCCATTATGGAATTTAACTCAGCAAATACAGCCTTTGAAAACACTCAGGTAAAAGGCTTTAGAACATTCTTAAAAATAGATGGGGAATATTATGAGCCGTTTTTTCAATATGAAAAAGAGGCAAAACGTCAGTTAAGAATGAACAAAAACAGCTTCAAGGTTATTGAAAGAAATCAAAAATATGGTATAGAAGTCGCCGTAAATTACTTTGTTCTTCCGAATGAAGATATTGGTGCTTTGGTAAGGCAGGTATCTGTAAAGAATATAGGAGATAAAACAAAAAATATTGAAGTAATTGACGGACTTCCAAAGATTATTACATATGGAATTTCAAATGGAGAATTTAAGGAAATGTCCAACTTATTTAAGAGCTGGGCAGATATCAGGAATATTGATAATAAAATTCCATATTATACATTGAGAGCTTCGACAAAGGACTCGGCGGAAGTGTCCGATGTTGAGGGCGGTTACTACTATCTCACAGTGCGGGATGGGAAACTGCAGGATGTAATTTATGATGTTGATACTGTTTATGGTTATGACTTATCATTGATGACACCGGTAAATTTTATAGAAGGTTCCGTTGAAGGTGTTCTTGCAAAAAAACAGTGTTTTGCAAATAAAGTCCCTTGTGGATTCACTCCATTGAAAGAGACAGTAGAGGCAGGCGCTGAAATTTCATTTTCCACCATGATGGGATTTGCAGGTTCGGTGGAACAGATTAATGCCAAAATAGATACCTTCTGTTCCGAAGGATATATTGCAAAGAAGTTTGAAGAAGCAGAAAAATTGGCAGATAGCTTTACATCCGATGTCAAGACACATACAGCAGCAGGAATTTTTGACCAATATATTGAACAGTGCTATTTAGATAACTTCTTAAGAGGCGGTTATCCGTATGTTCTAAATAAAGATGGAAATAAATCCGTTATTCACTTATTCAGCCGTAAGCACGGTGATCCGGAAAGAGATTACAATTTCTTCTCTATTGCCGCTGAATATTATTCTCAGGGGAATGGTAATTTCCGTGATGTTTCACAGAACAGAAGAAATGACGTATTCTTTAATAAGGATGTCGGTGAATTCAATGTGAAAACTTTCTTCAGCCTTATCCAGGCAGACGGTTACAATCCGTTAGAGGTCAGACCAAGTCTGTTTAATGTAAAAGAAGGAAAAGAAGATGAAGTTAAGGCATATGTAGCGGAAAATATTACAGACAATGCAGAAGCAATCCAGAAAATTGTTGCCGGTAAATTTACCCCGGGACAGATTTCCAACACAGTCGCAAAGCTTCAGTTAGACCTGAAAGTTGATGATGGGGAGTTCATTGCAAATATTTTGAATAACTGTGATCAGAATATTGAAGCAGGTTTTGGAGAAGGTTACTGGAGTGACCATTGGGATTACAATATGGATTTGGTTGACAATTACCTCTCTATATTCCCGGATAAGATTGATGAGTTCCTGTTTCAGGATAATACATACAAATTCTATGACAGCGTAGCCTTTGTTGTACCTAGAGATGAAAAGTATGTAATTAATAAAAAAGGTGCTGTACGTCAGTATGGCATGGAAATTGAAGATGAAGAAAAACTTGCAAGACCGGGATTTAACAAGTGGGCTACAAACTGGCTGAAAACACCGGATGAAAAAATCTATCATACAACGTTAGCTGTTAAGATGATTGTACTCGCGCTCAGCAAATTTGCTCAGATGGACATGGATGGTATCGGTGTTGAAATGGAAGGTGGAAAGCCGGGCTGGAACGATGCTATGAACGGATTGCCTGGATTATTCGGTTCAGGAACACCGGAGACATTCGAGTTAAAGAGACTGATTAAATTCATAACAAATAATTTTGCAGGTGAAGGTGAGATCGTGATGCCTGCAGAAATTGCAAAATACATGGAGGATGTTAAGGCGGAACTTGATAAGTATAATGAAGGAAGCCTTAATGACTTTGAATACTGGGATGCTGTGGCAACTATCAGAGAAAAATACAGAGAAACAGTAAAACTTTATCTTAGCGGAAAAGAGGAAAGCGTTTCAAAGGCTCACATTGTAGAAGTATTTAAAGCGTTTGCAGGCAAGATTGACAAAGGTATTGCAAAAGCAATAGCGATAGGTAACGGTATTGTTCCGACATACCTTACACATGAAGCAACAGACTTTGAGCCTGTAACGGATGCAGATGGCAATCCGGTTATGAGCCACTATGGATTACAGAAAGCGAAGGTGAAGGCATTTAAGACCGTCGCACTTCCATATTTCCTGGAAGGTCCTGCAAGAATGATGGGATATGTAGACACAGAATCCGCAAGGGACATGTACAACAAAATAAAGAAAACAGGTCTTTATGATGAAAAACTTGCGATGTACAAGACTTCAGCTTCCATCGAAGAATGTTCTATGGAAAACGGACGTTGCCGTGCGTTTACTCCGGGATGGCAGGAAAGAGAAAATGTATTTCTCCACATGGAATACAAGTATATTCTTGCAATGTTAAAAGCAGGCCTGTACGACGAGTATTATGAGACTATTACGAGAGCACTGATTCCGTTTCTGGATCCGAACATGTATGGAAGAAGTACATTGGAAAATTCATCATTCCTCGCATCAAGCGTAAATCCTAACGAGGATATTCACGGAAGAGGTTTCGTGGCAAGACTTTCAGGTTCTACTACGGAAATGATTTCTATGTGGATTGAAATGTTCATAGGAAATAAAGTATTTACTTACGAAGACGGTAAGTTAGTTCTCAACTTAGAACCAAAACTTGCAAACTGGTTATTTGATGAAGGAAAAGCGTCATTCAGACTTCTCTCAAACTGTGATATCACATATGTAAACAATACAGGAAAGAATACATATGGGGATGATGCTGCGACAGTTGCAAGAATTGAAATGAATGGTGAAACTGTTTCTACCAATAACAAGATTGTTGGAGAAATGGCGGAAGCCGTTCGTGATGGCAAAGTAGATAAGATTACAGTTTACTTTGAATAAAATAGTGTAATGAAATAGCGTTACAATTATGAAGAAGTGATATTGTATCGGTATTGTTATAAAACATCAGGTGCGGAAGAACAACTGCACCTGATTTTATATTATATAAAAACTTCCTTTACTCCAATGACAAAATAAAATATAATGGAAAAAGATGTTAAAAAAATGATACGAGGAGAGAATGATGAGTGAATTAAAATATTTAGACAAGAAGGGAACATTTACTTTAGATGATCCTGATCTGACAAGCTATATGTATTTTCCGTTGGCAAATGAAGCCGGAATGATGAGTTCTATTACACCGGATCTGGGTGGAGATATCAAATTAAATCAGAATACATTTTTACTTGAGCCTGTCAGCAGTGAAAACCTTCACAATAACAAATCCACAAGAAATTTTTGGGTATATGTGGAGGGGAAAGGCGCATGGTCTGTAACCGGGCGGTCGGCAAAGCAACAGGCAAAACTTTTCGATGACGATAAAGACAAAGTAAAACTAACTGCCGGGGTTATGTGGCATCAGGTGGAGAGAGAATCCAAAAAAATGGGACTGAAAGCTGTTATGACATCTTTTGTTCCCAATACAGAGGAACAAGTGGAACTGACAAAATTTGAAATAACAAATATTTCCAATGAGAGTATAAGAATTACTTCTACGGTGGCAATTCCTATGTATGCACGTTCCGCAGACAATATCAGGGATCACAGGCATGTCACATCGCTTCTTCACAGAACCATGACGGTACAAAATGGTGTTATTATTTACCCGACGCTGACGTTTGACGAGAGAGGACATAACAAAAATACCGTATTCTACGGTGCTTTTGCAAAGGAAGAAGTCAATGGAGAAATGGTCTCACCGGTCAGCTTTTGTCCTGTAACGGAGGAATTTATTGGCGATGGAGGGAATTTTGAAAATCCATATTACGTTGCAACAAATAAACCGTTACCATACAACGCGGGAGAAGAAGTTGACGGCTACGAGACTGTGGCTGCGATACGATTCCAAGATTTTGAATTGCAGCCGGGCAGCACAAGAACCTATATTGTGGCTCTTGGATATGGGCAGTCAGAGGAAGAGATTACGGAACTTGGTGAGAAATATCTTATAACAAAACAATTTGACAAGTATTTGGAAGAAACAAAAGAGTATTGGCAGAACAAGATTAATGTAAGTTATAATTCTGCTGATACAGATTTTGATAACTGGATGCACTGGGTGAATTTTCAGCCAATGCTTCGAAGAATTTACGGATGTTCATTTTTGCCTCATCATGATTATGGTAAAGGCGGAAGAGGATGGAGAGATCTTTGGCAGGATTGTCTGGCACTTTTAATTATGGAGCCGGAACAGGTACGACAGATGTTGATTGATAATTTTGGCGGTGTCAGATTTGATGGCACCAATGCAACAATCATCGGTTCAAAACAGGGGGAATTTATTGCGGACAGAAACAACATTACCCGTGTGTGGATGGATCATGGTGCATGGCCATATCTTACAACAGAATTATATATCCAGCAAACCGGAGATATAGAGTTTCTGACAGAAGAAAATACATATTTTAAGGATATTCAGGTTTGTCGCGGAGAGGAAAAAGACAATGACTGGACAGATGCACAAGGCAACAGGCAGATGACGGTTAATGTGGAACCTTATGCAGGAACTGTTCTGGAACATATGCTGATACAGCATCTCACAGCATTCTATGATGTAGGAGAACATAATCATATAAAATTGCGTGGAGCAGACTGGAATGACGGTTTGGATATGGCAGATGAGCGCGGTGAAAGTGTTGCCTTTACAGCACTTTACGGAGGAAACCTGAAAAATCTGGCAAAAGATATTGAGGCATATACAGAAAAGACAGGTAAGGATACCGTACTTCTTGCAAAAGAACTGTTGATTCTTATCAATGTTGATAAAACTGTGTACGATAATATTGGAGAAAAAAATGCTGTGCTTGATAATTACTGCAACGCAGTGAAACATACCGTTAGCGGAGAGAAAATTCATGTAAAGTGTAAGGAACTTTGCAATGTCTTAAATGGCATGTCAGATTGGATTGGCGAACATATCAGAAACGCAGAATGGATTACGGACAAGGAAGGCTACGCATGGTTTAACGGTTATTACGATAACAGCGGAAAAGCGGTGGAAGGCGACTTTGAAACAGGTGTCAGAATGATGCTTACAGGTCAGGTATTTACTATAATGTCCGATATAGCAACCCCAAAGCAGGTTGAAGAAATCACCAAAGCGTCAGATAAATATCTGTATGATGAATCTATTGGGGGGTATAGATTAAATACTGATTTTAAGGAAGTAAAGACCGATCTTGGAAGATTGTTTGGCTTTGCCTTTGGACACAAAGAAAACGGAGCAGTGTTCTCCCATATGGCAACAATGTATGCCAATGCACTTTATCATAGAGGGCTTGCAAAAGAAGGCTATAAAGTTATTCATTCACTGTATAAACATTGCAATGACTATAACTTAAGTAATATATATCCGGGGGTGCCTGAATATGTAAATCAGAGAGGACGTGGAATGTACCATTATCTTACCGGTGCAGCAAGCTGGCTTCTCCTTACGGTACTGAATGAAATGTATGGCATCAAAGGCGAACTTGGAGCATTAAAATTAAAACCACAGCTTCTTGCAGAACAGTTTTCTCATGGAATGGCTTCTGCATCCTGCATGTTCCGGGGAGCAGCGATAACTGTTACCTATCAGAATCCGTTTGGATTAGAGGCCGGTCAATATAAGGTTAAGGAAATTTATATTGACGGGGAAAAATATGGAGACTGCGATACAATAGCCAAAGAAGATGTGGATAAATTGGGAGACAAATCACAGATTACAGCAGTATTAGGTTAAAATATTTAAAAAGTATTGCCGTGAAATGAAGTAATCTTCACGCAAAACAGAATGAAGAAATGAAGTACGCCTGGCGTAAGAAAAGAGGTATTAAAAGATGTTAAAATCATCCGATAAGCAAAAGAAAAATTCGGAAAATTTTTTCGAGTGGGGAAGAGCTATTTGTTATTCGGGATACAGAGAAGGACAGAGCCCAAAGACCTGTATCTATCCGACTTATGAACAGATAAAAGAAGATTTGGAGTTATTGGATTCTTTGGGATTTAAGTATATCAGAATGTATGATCCTATCAGTTACGCAGAGATGACATGTGATGTCATAAGAGACTGTGGATTAGGAATGAAGATGATGCTGGGACCGGATCTGATATCGGAAGTAAACAATCCCGGATGTCCGTGGATGAAAACAAATTATTCGGAGGAAGAATTAAAACAACGGGCCAAGAGAAATGATGCAAATATCGATAAACTGATACATATTGCCAACAAAAATCCGGACATTATTAATGCGGTTTCCATTGGTAATGAAAACACGCCGGAGTGGGGCGCCAATAACGTACCTGTGGATAGGCTTGTGAGATTCGCAAAACGATTAAAAGAGGGAACCGGAAAGCCGGTAACTTTTAATGAAGGCGCATTTGAATGGGAAAAAATTCCTGAGATTGCCGAGCAGGTGGACATCATAAGCATTCATTCTTATCCGCTGTGGTATGGAAATACTGTGGAGGAGGCTTTGGAAGTGAATAAAACCTGGTATAAAAAAATTAAGGAAATGTATCCGGATAAATTTGTTTTATTTTCCGAAGTCGGATGGGCTACAAACTGTGCGGATTTTAAACAGATGAAAGAAGGTCAGGCAAATGAAGAAAACCAGAAAAAATATTATGATGAATTCTGGAAGTGGGCTGACAGCGAAAAAATAATTGCTTATATGTTTGAAGCCTTTGATGAACCGTGGAAAGGTGGAAACAGACCAAACGAAGCCGAAAAAAACTGGGGAATATTTTATGTAGACAGAAGTCCCAAATTAATACTAAGAGAATAAAGGCAGAAAAAGGTGGTGTATTTTATGAATACACTCCTTTTTTATTTTAGAATCACCCAAATTTTTGTTTAAAATAACCTTTTAAAACGTTTTAAAATATAATAAATTGGTTGAATTGCACATATTATTGTGATAAAATATTAATATCATTGATATGGAGATATTTCCAAAATGAGTAGGGAAATTTACGAAAGGAGAAAAAAATATGAAACTTAACAAAACAATGAAAAAAGCGCTTTCAGTTGTTTTAAGCCTTGCCATGGTGGGCACATCTGTTACGGTTTATCATACGACAGTCAGCGCAGATGCGGCGTCCCGGGCTACAACAATAGCGCAGATTCAGGATGAAAGCATTAACCTTGCATTGGGCAAGGTGGTGAATGTTCTGCCGAACATGCAGGCAAATGAAGGCGGTGCCAATGGTGATGGCGTAAAACTTATCACAGATGGAGACGTTACCGGAAGCCATATTGCCACAGCGTTTAACACAGCGAACACCAGCTATGTTGTTAATTTAGGGGATACCTATGCTGCATCAGGGATTGATCAGATTGCAATACAGTATAAGGAGAAAAACACAGGTGATACGCCTGTAAAAGGCTATAAGATTCAGTTTTCTTCAGACGGGGTCAATTACTATGATGTAAAGGAAGTTCCTGCACAGGAAGACCAGGATAATCCGACATGGGCGGAAGAAGGACAGGAAAATCTGGACGTGCAGGATGTGGAAGCAAG
>CALWNA010000049.1 GCA_944382505.1 uncultured Lachnospiraceae bacterium | reverse complement strand
CGATATGATTCTGATTAAGTCTGACGGGTATCCGACATATAACTTTGCGAATGTTGTAGATGATCATCTTCAGGAAATCACGCATGTTGTAAGAGGAAATGAATATATTTCGTCTTCTCCAAAGTATCAGAGATTATATGAGGCATTTGGCTGGGAAACCCCAAAGTACGTGCATTTGCCTCTGATTACAGACGAGAATCATAAAAAGTTAAGCAAGCGTTCAGGACATGCTTCCTATGAAGATTTGATTGAACAGGGATTTATTCCGGAGGCAGTGGTCAACTATATTGCGCTTCTCGGATGGAGTCCTGAGGATAATCAGGAGATTTTCAGTCTCGATGAACTGATTAAGGTATTTGATTATCACAAAGTAAACAAGAGCCCGTCCGTATTTGATATCCAAAAGTTAAAATGGATGAACGGCGAATACATTAAGGCAATGGACAATGATAAATTCTACCGGATGGCAATGCCATACATCACAAAGGTGATAAAAAAAGAACTTGATCTTAAGAAGATTTTGGATATGGTAAAGACACGTATCGAGGTATTCCCGGAGATTGAAGAAATGGTGGATTTCTTTGAAGAACTTCCGGAATACAGCCCGGAAATGTATACACATAAAAAAATGAAGACAAATGCGGAAAATTCATTAGAAGTATTAGAGGAACTTCTGCCGATATTGGAGAAGACGGATGATTATTCTGTGGACGGTTTGCATGATCTTGTCTTTGAGTATATCGGAAAGAAAGGATGCAAGAACGGACAGGCATTATGGCCGCTTCGAACAGCAGTATCGGGCAAACAAATGACGCCCGCCGGAGCTTTTGAAATCATGGAAGTCATTGGCAAAGAAGAATCCCTTAAGAGAATAAAGAAGGGTATCGAATTACTCAAAAGTGCAGATTAATTTTCGGGTTTCTATATAAAAATAAATTAGAAATTTCTCAAAAAAATTATTATACAATACAGGCAGAAAGATAAAATATCTCTGCCTGTTATTTACAAACAACCTTTTCGGTGTTATTCTTTTAATACTTGGAAGAAATACAGCCGGAAAGGTTGTTATGTTTAATGAATCTCAAAAGGTGGCAATCAGCCACAAAACGGGACCTGCCATTGTTCTTGCGGGACCAGGGTCTGGAAAGACTACCGTTATTACCCACAGAATTAAAAATTTAATAGAGAAGGAAAAGGTATCTCCGGATAAGATTATGGTAGTTACCTTTACGAAGGCGGCGGCAACTCAAATGCAGCGGAGATTTCAGGATATCATGAATGAAGGATGTAATATTCCCCGGACTTATGCGGTGATCTTTGGAACTTTTCACAGCATATATTACAGGATTTTAAAATCAGCCTGCAATTATAAATCGGATGATATTTTATCAGAGCGGCAGAAGCTGGAGTATATACGGGAAATTACTATACGCATTCGAATGGATGTCAGTTCTCTGCAGGATTTTATACACAATGCAGCAGGGGAAATCAGCAGAATCAAAGGAAATATGCTTGATATAGACCGGTTTTCTTCCGGAATCTGTGATGAGAAAAAATTCCGTCAGCTTTACCGGGAATATGAAAAGTCATTGGAGGCGGAAGGGAAAATAGACTTTGACGACATGTTGATAAAATGTTATCAACTCTTACAAAAACGCGGTGATGTGCTTAAAATGTGGCAGCAGCGTTTTCAGTATATTCTCATTGATGAATTTCAGGATATTAATTTTGTGCAATATCAGATTGTAAAACAATTGGCAATACCGGAAAACAATATTTTTATCGTGGGAGATGATGATCAGTCTATTTACGGATTTCGGGGAGCATGCCCCCAAATTATGTTTCAATTTCAGAAAGATTTCCCGGATGCAAGAGAAATTCTGTTGGGAATCAATTACCGATCGTCTCCAAAGATTGTAAGTTTGTCCGAAAATCTGATTGTGCATAATAAAAACAGATTTCACAAAAAGCTTGTTTCTGCAAAGCATGAAGGTGCCTTGCCGGATATCAGACAATTTCGCAATCAGGGCGAAGAATTAAAATATATGAGTGCGGAGATAAAGAAATATATGAGACGGGGCATCCAACCCTATGAGATTGCCATTCTTGTCAGAAATAACAGCCAGATTTCACACATCAGACAGTTTCTGGGAAATGAAATGCTAAAGACCAGTTCTGCCAAAACAAAGGATTCTGTTTATGATGGCATGGTTGCAAGAGATATTCTGGCATATGTAAAGGCTGCGGTGCAAATGAATGATTGCCAACTGTGTGACAATGCGGATTTCATTTACATTCTAAATAAACCGACAAGATATATCAGCCGTCAGATTATCGGTAGAGAGGGAATGGATTTTGAGCAATTGAAGCAGGTATATGCCCACAGTCAGGAGATTTTAACAAATATTGAGGATTTACAGTTCCATCTGCAGATGATAGCAAAATTAAATCCCGCATCCGCTTTGACATATATTCGAAATGGCACAGGGTATGAAAAATATTTACAGCAGTATGCGATAGAAAAGCAAATAAAGCCGGTGGGATTATTGGATCAATTTGACAAGATTCAGCAGGAGGCTGCAGGTTTTGAAACAATAGAAGATTGGTTAAGGTTTGTTGAAGGAAAACGCAGCGGAAAAGACAATGAAATGGAAGAGGGCGGAATTCATATAATGACAATGCATGGTTCCAAAGGACTGGAATTTAGAGTGGTATTCATTGTGGATGCAAATCAGGGAATTATCCCTTCTGCCAGAGCGGTGAGAGAAGGCGATTTGGAAGAGGAGCGCAGAGTGTTTTATGTCGCAATGACAAGGGCAGCAGAATTTCTTGGGATTTATGGCGTTATGGAACATCTGGGATGTCCCGCGGAAATGTCCATATTTGTGGGAGAAAGTTTTGAAAATTCATAAAAAATAATTTATCTGATAATGTAAATTTTTAGTGAAATAATGTAGTATTTATTGCAATTTACAAGGGATTCTGATAAAGTTAAATAATAAAGGGCGCATTGCGCGGAAAGAGGATTTTATGGGAAATAACGATTTTTTAGAAGACGACGAAGATTTATTTGTGACAATAACATTGGAAGATGACAGTGAAGTGGAATGTCAGGTACTTACGATTTTTGAAGTGGAAGGACAGGATTATATTGTGCTTATGCCGGTAGAAGATGAGGATAGTGAGGAAGGCGAGGTTTTCATATACAGATACTATGAAGACAGAGAAGGTAATCCGGGTCTTGAAAATATTGAAACAGAAGAAGAATTTGAAATGGTATCAGAGGTCTTTGACGAATTGGTTGAAGATGGCGAATATGACGAGATAATTGACGATGAAGAATAACATCTGATTTGTGAATAGGGGTGAGAGAATGCCGGGAACATATGATGAAGAGACAAGGAAACTTTTAGAAAACAGAAAAAGAAAAGCAGAGTTGAGACGCGCACAACAGATAAAAAAGAGGAACACTATGCTCATGGGATTTGGTGGAATTGTCGTTGTATTGTTACTTATTATTGTAATATGCATTTCCTGTTCATCCGGCAAGAGTAAAGAGGAAGAACAAACTACACAACCGCAGTCTACAACAGTGGCAGAAGAGACGACCACAGAAGCGGAAACAACGAGCGCTGCCACCACAATGTATACCACTGATACACTAAATTTAAGACAGGAACCAAATACAGATGCTGAAATTATTACACAGATCGGTGCAGGGAAAAAAGTTGAGGTTTTAAGTACAGAAGGACAATGGTGCAGAGTACAGCGTGGTAAAGATACCGGTTATGTAATGAAGCGATATTTAAGCTATGAAAACACATTAGATTAATGTAAGGGATATTTTTCCTTGCACAAATGTAATATTAGGGGAAATAACGAATGCAGAAAAGAGAGGAACTTGAAAAAGTTCCTTTTTTCTTGATAAAGCGCAAATAGATATAAATAATAAAAAGTGATGATTATGAATTATTGTGAGGCAAGAGAATATTTAAGACAAACGAATAAATTGGGAAGTGTACTGGGCTTAGAGACAATAAAGGAATTACTCAGGCGCCTTGGAAATCCTGAGAAAGAACTGCGTGTGGTGCATGTGGCAGGAACAAACGGAAAAGGTTCCACGATAACGTTTCTTCAGTCGATTCTGATGGAGGCCGGGTACAGCGTGGGAAGATACAGTTCCCCTGCGGTATTTCATTACAGAGAGATAATTCAGGTGAATGGCTCTTGGATTGACAAGTCTTCCCTGGCAGCAATTATTACGCTGATCAAGAAAAAATGCGACGAAATGGTGCATCAGGGTATGGCGCATCCCACGTCTTTCGAGATAGAAACGGCTATGGCTCTTTTATATTTTAAAGAAAAGAAATGTCAGATTGCGCTTGTGGAATGTGGATTGGGCGGAAAGACAGATGCCACAAATGTTTTTGACAAGGTACTTTGTAGTGTGATTACGACAATAAGTTTTGATCACACGCAGATTTTGGGAGATACGATTCAAAAAATTGCCGGGGTGAAAGCCGGAATTATTAAAAAAAATTGCCCGGTGGTCATGTCATGTCAGACAAAAGAGGCAGCAGATGTAATAAAACAAGTGGCAGACAGCCGCAACGCAATGTTTCTGTTGTCAGGAAGACCGGAAAAGGCAGAGATGAAAAATTTTATTTCTATTTTTGATTATAAGGCATCAAATGATTGCAGTTATCATATAAAACTGCAAATGTTAGGCACTTGTCAGGAAGTGAATGCTGCAACCGCAATTGAGACAGCACTGGTGTTGAATAATCAGGGGTATCATGTAGAAAAATATATTGAGACGGGTTTAAGCAAAGCAATCTGGCCGGGCAGAATGGAAATTGTCAGTCATAACCCTTTGATGATAATCGATGGCGCTCATAATCCGGGGGCAGTGGAAGAACTTGGAAAAACCATTGATTTGTATTTTACAAATAAGAGAATAACCTTTATAATGGGAGTGTTGGCCGATAAGGATTTTGACAGGGAAGCGGAGATGATTGCCGGCAGAGGAGAAAAAATTATTACGGTAACGCCCCACAATCCCCGCAGTCTGGATGGCAGAATGCTTGCAAAGACTTTAAGCAGGTACAACGATAACGTACAGTTTGCTGTTTCTTTGGAAGAGGCAGTGAGACTTGCAAAGGAAACCATAGATGATAATATTTCGGATATGATTCTGGCATTTGGATCATTATCTTATCTGGGAGAATTAAAATCCGTTATAAAAACAAAGGAAGCAAACAGTTAAAGCCGAAAGGAGAGATTGACGTGTTTGACAAGAAAAAAATTGAAGAGGCAGTGAAGCTGTTATTAGAAGGTATCGGTGAAGACGTAAACAGAGAAGGATTGAAGGATACGCCGGAGCGTGTCGCAAGAATGTACGAGGAATTGTACGCAGGCATGAATCAGGAACCTGACGAACATTTATCTAAAACATTTTCCTGTGATAATGATGACGTTGTTATAGAAAAGGATATTACTTTTTATTCTACCTGTGAACATCATCTGATGCCTTTTTATGGAAAGGCTTATATTGCATACATTCCAAATGGAAAAGTTGTCGGCATCAGTAAGCTGGCAAGAACGGTTGAAGTTTACGCCAGACGTTTGCAGATACAGGAGCAGATGACACATCAGATTGCTCAGGCATTGGAAAAATATCTGGGTGCAAAAGGTGTGCTTGTCATGATTGAGGCGGAGCATATGTGTATGTCTGCCCGAGGGATAAAAAAGCCGGGAAGCAAAACGGTGACTTTTGCGGCAGTGGGACGATTTCACGAGGATAAACAGCTTAGAAGTGAAACACTCATGTTATTTCGGCAGTGAAATGACGGATAGATTTTACAGTTGAACATGAAGAATGAAAAGTGAGATTTGCGAGAAGTAAAAGATGAATATAGGTAAATATTATTTTGATTTAGAGAATGAGCCGGTCATTATGGGAATTTTAAATGTTACACCGGATTCGTTTTCTGATGGCGGCAGGTTCAATAATATAGATGCGGCATTAAAGCATACGCAACAGATGATTATCGATGGTGCAAAGATTATTGATGTCGGTGGAGAATCTACAAGACCGGGGTATACTTTGATTAGCGAAGAGGAAGAAATCAATAGGGTGGCTCCGGTGATTGAAGCAATCAAAAAGAATTTTGACATTCCGGTTTCTCTGGACACATATAAGGCAGGTGTGGCAAAGTCAGGTATTGATGCAGGTTGTGATTTGATTAATGATATCTGGGGATTGAAAGTATCAGAGGTATTGACAAACGCAGATACAGATTTTGCAAAACAAAACATGACTGCTGCAGAAGAGAATTTCGCTTTGAGAAACGACAGATTTTATCCGTTCAATGCCAATGTAAAACTGGCAAAGTTAGTTGCAGACAGCGGCATTCCAGTATGCATTATGCATAATAAAGACACAACAAAGTACCATGATTTTGTTTCTGATGTAGTCAATGACCTGAAGGAGTCCGTGGAAATTGCTCATAAGGCAGGGGTGAAAGACACACAGATTATCCTGGATCCGGGTGTCGGATTTGGTAAGACGTTTGAGCAGAACCTTACCATAATAAAGAATGTTGATAAGTTGCAAAAACTCGGATATCCGGTTCTTCTTGGAACCTCAAGAAAGTCTGTCATAGGGCTGGCACTGAATGTGGATAGAGATGACAGAATGGCAGGGACAGTGGCAACAACTGTTATGGGATTAGAGCGGGGATGCCGCATTTTTCGTGTTCATGATGTGAAAGAAAATTATCAGGCAATGATGATGGCGGAAAAAATATTAAAAGCGTAGAGATGCCATTTTGGCGAAGTAAGGTATGAAAGAGAAAAGACAGATACGCAGGCAATAAAGTTTGAAAATAGGATTTACAGGAAAAGGAACAGGTATGGATTGTATAAAAATTGAGCGGCTGGAGGTTTTTGCTTACCACGGCTGTAATGAAGATGAAAAAATAAACGGGCAGAAGTTTTATGTAGATGCCAATTTATATAGTGATGTAAAAACACCGGGACTTAGCGATGATCTGGAAGAGACTGTTAATTATTCCAGAGTGTGCAAATTTATTCATAAATTTATGACGGAAAACAGATTTAATCTCATTGAAGCGGTGGCAGAGCAGACCGCAAGGGCATTGCTTAAGCAGTTTCCAAAAATAAAGGCAGTTGATTTTACGATTCATAAACCGAATGCACCGATAAAGCTGCCTTTTGGCAATGTGGCAGTGTCCGTCAGACGCAGGTGGAATAAAGCTTATCTTAGTATCGGTTCGAACATGGGAGACAAAGAAGCGTATTTAAATCAGGCAATAGAGGAATTATACAATGATGATAATTGCAGAGTTTCGATGATT
>CALWNA010000048.1 GCA_944382505.1 uncultured Lachnospiraceae bacterium | reverse complement strand
TTTTCATTTACTTTCTCTTCTTTTCCTATATGAAATGTGTAATCTACGGTCCCGATAATCAGTAACACTGCAACTGCCGCGCTGACTGCACATCTTAATTGTTTCTTCATTGAATATCCTCCAATGTAAATATCGGTTCATTAAAAGTAATACTTTTCCATTGTTCTTCTGCCGTAACAGTATTTCCCGATTTCCATTTTTCATACGTCTCATCCGGTAAATTTTCATCTACCGTTGCCATGATTTCTTCAACTCTCTTTGCAATTTCTTCTTTTTCAAAAATAAATTTTAAACGTTCTCGTCCTACACCGATTTTCGAAAGCAATTTTTCATTACTCCGGGAATAATAAGCATCCACCTTTGCATTTATTTCTTCTTGTTGCTCTTCTGTAAGACTTACATTATATTCCTCTGCCAATCCGTACATACACTCCCTGCGGCATATATCATCAAGCACAGTGCTTTTTACCCCCTGTTGCCAGCTAATTGCATCCTGCATCTCACTATCCCAGTCAATTTCTTTTCCTTCCGTAATAAAATAAGTCTCATAAGTTGCCTGCGCAGTATATGCATAATACTTTGCTTCATCCAAATATACATTTATATCACCTGCATGAATTGCCACTGCCTTGTCCGGACTCAATGTGGCGGTCTCCACTTGATTTCCTGATTTGTCGCTGCCACATGCCGTCAGACAAATCAATAAAACCATAAGCAAAAGTATTTTAAAGATACGTTTCATCTTTCTCCCTTTCTGCACATATGCCATGTGTATTTTCACTGTTTACCGGCATTTTCACTGTTCATCAGAACAATTTATTTGTAAATACGCCGGTACTTATTCATTGTCATTTAAAGTAGACAAAGATTCCACCAGTTTTTTTGCCCTGTCAATCACACCATCGGTACTCTGTCCCGGCTCATACCAGAAGTACGGCGTCTCGGACGGCACAAACTTCAGCCTTCCCTTATATTCCCGCACAAGAATCGGTATGCGCTCCACATCAATCTTTGCCTCCGGCCACATTACCAATTTAATCCTGTTTTTATTTCCGGAAATTTCAGTAACATACGCTTTGTGGGCTGCCGCCTTTAGCAGCACCACCTGTAAAAGATTTTCTACCTGTGTAGGAATATCGCCAAATCTGTCTATCAATTCATCCTGCATATCCTCGTACTCCTCAATGGTTTCGATTCCGGCAATGCGCTTGTAAACATCCATTTTCAGTGCCTCATTTTTAATATAAGAAGGCGGCACAAAGGCATCCACATTCAGATCCACCTTCGTCTCAAAATCTGCTTTTGGCTGATTTCCCTTTAACACACCGATTGCTTCATTGAGCATTTTACAATAAAGATCATAACCTACCGCTTCCATATGTCCGCTTTGCGCAGATCCAAGAAGGTTGCCTGTTCCGCGGATTTCCAGATCACGCATGGCAATCTTTACACCGGATCCAAGTTCCGTAAAATCTCTGATTGCACCAAGTCTTTTTTCGGCAACCTCCGATAACATCTTGTTTCTACTGTACATAAGAAATGCATAGGCAGTGCGGTTGGAACGCCCCACGCGCCCTCTCAACTGATAAAGCTGGGACAGTCCCATTTTCTCTGCATTATGGATAATAATCGTGTTGGCATTGGGAATATCAAGACCTGTCTCAATAATCGTCGTTGTCACCAACACGTCGATATCACCGTTTACAAAGTCGTACATAATTTCTTCCAGCTGTCGTTCACTCATCTGCCCGTGGGCGAAGGCAACATTTGCTTCCGGTACAGATGCCTGAACTCTCGCCGCAATATCTGCAATATCCTGAACTCTGTTGTATACATAATAAACCTGTCCGCCCCTTGCCAATTCCCTGTTAATGGCATCTCTTGCAATTTCCTCATTATACTCCATCACAAAAGTCTGTATTGGCATTCTGTCCTGGGGCGGTTCCTCCATAACGCACATATCTCTGATACCGATCAGACTCATATGCAGTGTTCTCGGAATCGGGGTTGCTGTCAATGTAATTACATCCACATTCTTTTTTAACTCTTTAATTTTTTCCTTATGTTTTACGCCAAAACGTTGTTCTTCATCAATAATCAACAGACCCAAATCATGAAAATCCACATCTTTTGAGAGCAGTCGGTGAGTTCCTATTACGATATCCACATATCCCTTTTTTAAATCCCTGATTGTCTTGTCAATATTTGCCTTTGTCCGAAATCTGGACAGCATTTCCACTCTTACAGGAAAATCTTTAAATCTCTGTTTAAATGTTTTGTAATGTTGTTGTGCCAGAACAGTTGTCGGTACAAGATATGCAACTTGCTTATTGTCCTGAATGGCTTTAAATGCTGCTCTGATAGCCACTTCCGTTTTTCCAAAGCCTACATCTCCGCAAATCAGACGGTCCATAATCTTGGTACTTTCCATATCTTTTTTCACTTCGTTTATGGCATTGAGCTGGTCTTCTGTCTCCTCAAAAGGGAACAGTTCCTCAAACTCTTTCTGCCACTCTGTATCCGGGGAATACTGAAATCCGTCACTGTTCTCTCTGATTGCGTACAACTCAACCAGTTCCTTGGCAATATCAGCGACAGCTCTTTTCTCTCGGCCTTTTGTCTTTTTCCATTCCTGACCGCCAAGTTTGTTTAACTTTGGCGGTTTTGCCTCACTGTCCGCATATTTCTGTATCATATCGAGCTGTGTCGCCAGAATATACAGACTGCTGCCTCCGGCATATTCTATCTTTATATAGTCTTTTACCACATGGTCCACTTCCACCTTTTCGATGCCCCGGTAAATTCCCAGACCATGGTTCTCATGAACTACATAGTCCCCCACATTTAAATCGGCAAAACTGGAAATGTTCGTTCCTTTATATCCGTGTTTTCTCCGTTTTCCTTTCTTTTTTTCTCCAAAAATATCTGTGTCAGAGATTGCCACAAATTTAATCATCGGATACATAAAACCTTTGCGAAGATGTCCTCTGACAATCATCACTTCCCCGGGCTTTACTTCCCTTTCCCTGTCTCTTTCAAAAAAAGCGCTGATGTCAAACTGCCTTAAGTCCTCTGCCAGTCTCTGTCCTCTGGTTTCTGAACCGGTCACAAGAAGCACAGAATATTTTTGTTTTTTATATTTTTTCAAATCCTCCACCAGCATTTCAAACTTACTGTTATACGGACTTGTATTCCTTGCCTCGACTTCCACAAATTCCTCGGCGCTCAGGCCTTTTATCTTTTGAGATATCGTTGTAAACAGTACCTTTCTTGTACTGTCGATTCTGCTGACAATGCTCTCTTTGCTCCAGATAACGTCTGTTTGTCCCGGCAGAACATAACCTTTTTCAAGTCTGTTGGACATACTGTCCCGAAATTCCATGTCCACAGAATTCAACTGCTCCAACACTCTTTTCGGCTCATCAATAAAAAATACCGCATCGTCAAAATAGTCTAAAAGGCTTACCGTATCATCGCAAAAGTAGTTTACATAACTATCCAATGCAACACCGTTGGGATTGATTTCCATGCCTGTAAGAAATTCCTCCACTGTCACATTCAATCGATTTGCTTCTTCTGTCTTAAATTCTTTCCGGAACTTTTCCACAGCCGTTTTCAACTCACTGCGGATTTTCTGAATTCCTTTTTCAATCTGTTCTTTATCCAATTCATATTCACTGGCAGGATAAATTTTAACAGAATCCAGATTTTCAATGGAGCGCTGGCTTTCTACTTCAAAACTTTTAATTATGTCAACCTCATCATCCCAGAAATCGATTCTGTAAGGAACTTCATCTGTCAGCGTGTAAATATCTACAATACTTCCGCGCACTGCAAACTGTCCCGGGCCATCAATCTGCTCCACCGCTTCATATCCCATCTGAACAAGTTTACTCTTTAAGGCATCTGTCTGTATAATGCTTCCCTCTGCAATCTCGATATAACTGTCCCGGATTTTCTCCACCGGCAATATCTTATCCATAAAGGCATCCCCGGTCAAAATTACCGTAAAAGGTTTATCTTCCACAATTTTCTGGATAAATTCCAAGCGTTGCTGCAATATGAGATTTCCATGAATGTCCGCACTGAAAAAGATGAAATCTTTCGACGGATAAATCACTGCGTCATCTGTGAACCCTTTCATATCCTCGTAGATTTCCCTTGCTTTTGTAGCACTAAAAGTAACAATGACTTTCTGCTTATAGCCATTGCCCAATCCGTTTATAAAATGTGCAAGCTGGGAGTCGCTGCATCCTGTGACCTGACAGGATTTTTTCTGCGACAGGCAGTCCCTGACCTGCTCATACTCATTTAATTGTAAAAGTGGATAATCAAAGCTGTCCATTACCTTCTCCACAAATCTATTTTTTTATGTTCTGCACCATTTCATGCA
>CALWNA010000047.1 GCA_944382505.1 uncultured Lachnospiraceae bacterium | reverse complement strand
AAATATTTTCAAAATCACTCCATCCCAGTTTTTTATAATCTCCATTAATCAATCCGGTATATCCGTTTTGAATTCCATAAATCTGAACCTTCTCCCGGCTGTTCGCATAGATAGCCTTTACAGTTCCCCTCATAGCCCCGTTTAATGCCTGGCAGTCTCCTCCACTGGTCAAAAATCCAATTTTCAGCATAAATTATTCCTCCTACACATATTTTTTTCTTAGTATTTCCAGACATCCATTCTTTCATTACAATAATATAAAATGAACGCAAAATCTAGATATACAACATGTTAAATTTACGTATAATTATATAAATCATAGTAAATTCCCTGTTTTTCCATCAATTGGTCATGGGTTCCTTCCTCCTCAATACCTTTTTCTGTCAGCACAAGAATTCTCTCCGCATTTTGTATTGTTGAAAGTCTGTGTGCGATTACGATTGTGGTTCTGTTCTTTGCGAGTTTTTCCATAGACTCCTGTACAATTTTCTCACTTTCATTATCAAGTGCCGATGTTGCCTCATCGAAAATAAGAATCGGAGGATTTTTAAGGAATACCCTTGCAATAGAAAGTCTTTGCTTTTGTCCTCCCGACAATTTGATTCCTCTCTGACCTATGTCAGTGTCAAAGCCCTTTGGAAGAGACATAATAAAATCGTAAGCGTTGGCCTCTTTTGCCGCTGCTATCACTTCCTCTCTTGTGGCATCCGGTCTTCCATATCTTATATTATCAAAAACTGTTCCCACGAACAGATAAACATCCTGCTGAACCATACCAATATTGTCTCTTAAATTTTTTAATTTGTAATCCCGTACATCAATATCATCCACAGTAATACTTCCGCCCGTAACTTCATAAAAACGCGGAATGAGATTACACAATGTAGTTTTTCCCGCTCCCGATGATCCGACCAGAGCGACATAGGAACCTGCTTTTATTTCCAGGTTAATATGTTTCAGAACTCTGTGGGCATTATCATGATATCGGAAAGAAACATCATGAAATTTAATATCCCCCTTCATATTTGCAACGGATACTGCCCCTTCTCTGTCCTGAATTTCAGGCTCAATGGAAAGAATCTGAAGAAATCTTTCATATCCGGAATACCCATTCTGAAACTGTTCCGTAAAATCAATTAAAGTTTTTATCGGGTCGGTAAATATATTAATATACAAAAGAAATGTAATCATATCTGTAACAGACACCATATCTTTTGTAATCATTAATCCTCCGGCGATAATAACAATTAAATTAATCATGGTGGTAAATGCCGTAAGACCTGAGTTGTACCCACCCATATATTTGTAATTATTCTTTTTCGCCTGAAGGAATCCATCATTACCAATTTTAAATTTCTGATTTTCAATTTCTTCATTGGCAAAAGATTTTACAACTCGGATTCCTGACAGATTATCCTCTATCTGCTCATTGATTTCTGCAATTTTCACTCTGTTCATCTTAAATGTGCGCTTCATCTTTTTATTAAAGAAATACGCATACACAAGCATAAATGGAACAAGGATAAATGCCGCCAATGCAAGTTTTACATTGATACTTAAAAGTATGACAAGGGCGCCAATAATCTTAATTATTGAAATCGTAACATTTTCCGGTCCATGATGCAAAAGTTCTGTAATATCAAACAAATCTGACGTTATTCGGGACATCAACTGCCCTACCTTCTGATCATCATAAAATGAAAATGACAATTTCTGAAAATGATTAAATATCTCTGCGCGCATATCATATTCTATTTTTGCTCCCATGACATGACCATAATTGGAAATATAATAATTGCAATAGCATTGAAACAATATTAAGACACCAATGACAACCGCAATAATAATTAATTGTTCCCTGACTTTGTCTGCCGGCAGATACACCACTGTGGAAGTTACATATCTGACCACCAAGGGAATCACAAGGGCAATCGCCGAAGCAAATATTGCAAAGATCATATCTGCTACAAACACACCTAAATACGGTTTATAGTATGATACCAGTTTTTTTAAATTTTCTTTCATAATACATCTCCTCATAAGCAAATATATACAGGAAAATTCATTGAATTCCAAAGCCGTACTTTATAACTTTGCTTCCGGAAAATAACAGCTTTGTAAAACAAAGGATCGTCAAAAGACGATCCCTGCTTTTTTATTTTCG
The DNA here is from genome assembly GCA_944382505.1 of uncultured Lachnospiraceae bacterium. GTDB lineage: Bacteria > Bacillota > Clostridia > Lachnospirales > Lachnospiraceae > Eubacterium_G. The sequence continues at coordinate 477 of CALWNA010000047.1, read as the reverse complement.
ACTGCTGTTAATATAATTTCCACCAATACGCCGAACTTACCGGTGTTTTTATTTTCGTTTTACCTGACTTGGTAGTTGCTACTACATATACATAATATGTCTTATTCCTTTTAATTTTCTTTTTCTTGAACTTTGTGATCTTCAGCGAATTTTTCTTTAAGGTCTTAACTTTCTTAAATCCTGAATTCCGCTTTGTTGACATATATACCGTATAATTTTTAGCTCCCTTAACTTTTTTCCAGGTAAGCTTTACACCTTTTCCGGCTTTTTTTATATTAACTTTTGGCTGCTGACCAAATATCTTATAATCAGACCATGCGCCGTATAATACCTTATTATTTATCGTTACATAAGATCTTATTCTGACTTTGTAAAACTGCGTAGCCTTAATATTTTTCAAATACGTTCCCAATGAAGAAGCTGCCCCTGAGCTTATTTTTTTTCCCTTATAATTATATTCTTTTTAATTATATTCAT
>CALWNA010000046.1 GCA_944382505.1 uncultured Lachnospiraceae bacterium | reverse complement strand
CATTGATAAAGTCAAGGCTGTGGTAGATGTGGCAAAGAAAAATAGTATACCAATCAGAATTGGTGTAAACAGCGGTTCGCTGGAAAGACCGATTCTGGAAAAATACGGAAAAGTTACAGCAGAGGGTATTGTTGAGAGTGCACTGGATAAAGTGAAAATTATAGAGAATCTCGGTTACGACAATCTGGTTGTCAGCATTAAGTCTTCGGATGTGATGATGTGCGTGAAAGCCCATGAATTGATTGCAGAGCAGACACATTATCCGCTTCATGTGGGAATTACCGAATCCGGAACCGTCACTTCAGGGAACATAAAATCAGCGATTGGACTAGGGCTGATTTTGAACCAGGGAATTGGCGATACGATCAGAGTATCTTTGACGGGAGATCCGGTGGAGGAAATTAGAAGCGCTAAGCTTATTTTGAAGACTTTGGGACTTCGTACCGGGGATATTTCCGTGGTTTCCTGTCCGACTTGCGGAAGAACACAGATAGATTTAATCGGGCTTGCGGAGAAAGTTGAAAAAATGGTGACGGGGTATAATTTGGACATTAAAGTGGCTGTGATGGGATGTGTTGTGAACGGACCGGGAGAGGCAAAAGAAGCGGATATCGGAATTGCCGGTGGAAAAAAAGAAGGATTGTTGATTAAGAAGGGTGAAATTATTAAGAAGGTGCCGGAAGAGCAGCTTCTTAACGTACTGGAAGATGAATTGAAAAATTGGAGTGAATGATTTGGAAAGAAAAGCGTTTTTTGAAGTTTTTCCAACACTGAAATTAAATGAGGATTTGTCAGATATTTTTGAACAGGTGGAAGTTGTAAAAGTGGCTTCTAATGTGTCCCATGACAAAATCCGTATTTATATTGAAAGCAGCAGACTGATTGAAAAGTCTGCTATTTTCAGTGTACGGGATCGAATATCGGAAAATTTAAAAACCGGGAAAAAAATTCAGATAGAGATTGTTGAAAAGTATCATTTGTCTCAGCAATATACCGTAGAAAATCTTTTTGAATTGTACAGAGACAGTATTGTGTTGGAGTTAAATGAAAAGAGCCCCATTGTCTCAACGATGTTTAAGAAGGCACCGGCACATTTTGATGAGAGTGGCAGACTGATTGTTGATCTGGAGGCGAATATTATATCGGAATCCCGAATGAAGATTTTAAAGGAGACGGTTGAGAAAATCTTTCGCGAACGATTTGATATGCCGTTAGAGGTGACAATCGCAAAAAAAAGAATTGAGACAAAACGATTTGCAAAGCAAAATGCCAGAAGACTTCAAAATGAAGTGGATGTGCTTCTGAACAGGGAATCTACAGCGAGAGAAAAAAAGCAAGACAAGAAAAAAGAAGAACAGTCAAAGACGACGATTATCCGAAAGGCAAGTCGTTCTGACAATCCGGATGTTGTATATGGCAGGGATTTTAAGTTTGACGTGGAAACACCGTTAAGTGAAGTTTTTGAGGGGACGGGAGAGACCGTCGTAAAAGGTCAGATTATGACAATGGACGAACGGGAGACAAAAACAGGAAAATATATTGTCACTCTTGAAATTACGGATTTTACGGACAGTATCGCTGTGAAGATATTTCTCGCAGATGAAAATATGCTTGCAGATTTTAAAAAGAAGGTCAAAAAGAATGATTTTGTGAGAGTTAAAGGTGTGGCTCTTTATGATACATATGATAAACAGGTGGAAATCAGCAGAGTGGATGGAATGAAACGAATTCCTTCCTTTTCCACAAACAAACGCCAGGATACAGCGGTGGATAAGAGAATAGAACTGCATTGCCATACGAAGATGAGCGATATGGATGGCGTCAGCGAATGTAAAGATATTGTGCGACGTGCTTATGAATGGGGACATAAGGCGATTGCGATTACAGATCACGGTGTGGTTCAGGCTTTTCCTGACGCATGGCATGAATATTGTGATATTCAGAAAGAATGTAAAAAGGCAGGAAAAGAATGTGACTTTAAAGTAATCTATGGGGTGGAAGCATATCTGGTAGATGACTTAAAGGATATGATTGTCAATCCGAAAGGACAAAGTTTAACAGATACATACGTTGTATTTGATCTTGAAACAACTGGATTTAGCGCAAAGAGTGATAAGATTATTGAAATCGGCGCGGTCAAAGTAGAGAATGGAAAAATCACAGACAGATTCAGTACTTTTGTCAATCCTGAAATCCCGATTCCGTTTCGTATAGAAAAACTTACAAGCATTAATGACGGTATGGTAATTCATGCACCAAAAATAGAAGAAGTTCTTCCGCAATTTATGAAGTTTTGTGAAGGTGCAGTAATGGTTGCCCATAATGCGGAATTTGATATGAGCTTTATTTCGGCAAACTGCGAAAGACAGGGGCTGCCCTGCGACTTTACCGTGGTAGATACTGTGGCAATGTCCCGTTATCTTATTATAGGACTTGGAAGATATAAACTTGACAACGTGGCAAAAGCATTGGGTATCGTTCTGGAACATCACCACAGAGCAGTAGATGATGCAGAGTGTACCGCACTTATTTTTCTGAAACTGTGCAAAATGTTGGAAGGAAAAGGTATTCACAATCTGGATGAAGTAAACGCTCAGGGAAAACAGTCGAAAAACCTGATTAACAAGTTACCGGCATATCATGCGATTATTTTGGTTAAAAATCTCGTGGGGAGAGTAAATTTATATAAGCTGATATCTATTTCTCACATAGAAACATTTGCAAATAAAAGACCGCGTATTTTGAAAAGTGATTACTTGAAATACTGCGAAGGACTGATGATTGGAAGCGCCTGTGAAGCAGGAGAGTTATATCAGGCAATATTGCATGGAAAATCACAGCAGGAGATTGCCAGACTTGCAGAATTTTATGATTATTTTGAGGTGCAGCCAATAGGAAATAACGCCTTTATGTTAAAGACAGGTGATCCGGAAATTGATGAAAAAAAGAAATTTCTTGTGGATTCCATCGAAGAACTTCAGGACATCAACAAAAAAATAATTGCGTTGGGGCGAAAGTTTAACAAAATGACTGTTGCAACCTGTGATGTCCATTTTCTGGATCCCGAAGATGAAATATACCGGAGAATCATTCAGTATGGAAATGGATATAAGGATGCAGATGAGCAAGCACCTTTGTATCTTCGTACTACGGAGGAAATGTTAAAAGAATTTGATTATTTGGATAGCGATTTGGCGGAAGAGATTGTTATAACAAATCCGGCCAAAATAAACGATATGATAGATAACATTTCACCGATTCATCCGGATAAATGTCCACCGGTGCTTGAGAATTCTGAAGAAAATTTACGAAAAATCTGTTTTGACAAAGCACATGAAATGTACGGAGAAAAACTTCCAAAAATCGTGGAGGACAGATTGGAAGTAGAATTAGATTCTATTATCGGTAATGGATATGCAGTAATGTATATTATGGCACAGAGGCTTGTCTGGAAATCCAACGAGGATGGATATCTGGTAGGTTCACGTGGTTCCGTAGGTTCTTCCTTTGCAGCCACAATGTCGGGTATTACGGAGTGTAATCCTCTTGCACCGCATTATTATTGCCCGGAATGTAAAAGTTCATTTTTTGAGGATGAATATTCCACTCCGGAACCGGTTCCGGAGGAAGAGGTAAAAAAAATACAGACGGAAATTGCAAAAATCAGAGAAGCCGGCGGTGTGGGATTTGACTTGCCCAATATGATATGTCCACATTGTGGGAAGTTGTTGCACAAAGACGGTTTGGAAATTCCTTTTGAGACATTTCTTGGATTTGGCGGGACAAAGGAGCCGGATATTGATTTGAATTTTTCCGGGGAATATCAGGCAAATGCTCACGCATATACAGAAGTCATGTTTGGAAAAGGCCATACTTTCCGGGCGGGGACGATTACAGGCGTTGCGGATAAAACAGCTTTCGGATATGTTAAGGGATATTTTGACGACCACAATGAAGTAAAAAGAATTGCGGAAATTAACAGAATCACCAGGGGATGTACAGGAATCAGGAGAAGTACCGGACAACATCCGGGGGGGATTGTAATTGTTCCGCAGGATAAAGAAATTTATGATTTCACACCGATTCAGAAACCGGCAAATGATATGACGACGGATATTATTACAACCCATTTTGAATACCATGCCATTGATGCAAATCTGCTAAAACTCGACATACTGGGGCACGACGATCCGACGATGATTCGGAGACTGGAAAAGCTGACAGGAACAAATGTACAGACCGATGTTCCCTTTGATGATGAAAAAGTAATGTCTTTGTTTTTGAGTCCGGAAGCGTTGGGAATAAAATCAGAAGATATTGACGGATGTCCTACGGGGTCTCTGGGGCTTCCGGAGCTGGGAACGGATTTTGTTATACAGATGCTTGTCGATACCAAACCGACAAAATTTGCAGATTTAGTAAGACTGGCGGGGCTTTCCCACGGTACGGATGTTTGGCTTGGAAATGCTCAGACGTTAATTGCCGAGGGAAAATGTACAATTTCTTCTGCAATCTGTACCCGTGACGATATTATGGTCTATCTGATGGATAAGGGAATCGACCCTCAAATCAGTTTTCAGATTATGGAACATGTCCGTAAGGGAAAAGGATTACAGGTTTATACAGATAAGGCGGGAAATGAAATTGACGAAGAGGCAATTATGCGCGAGCATAACGTTCCTGATTGGTATATATGGTCCTGTAAAAAGATTAAATATATGTTTCCGAAAGCCCATGCGGCGGCTTACATTATGATGGCTCTCCGTGTGGCGTGGTATAAAGTTTATTATCCATTGGCTTATTATGCTGCCTATTTTGGAATACGCGCCAAGGCATTTGATTATGAGACAATGTGCCAGGGCCGTGAAAAACTGGAATATTATATGGCAGAACTGAAACGAAAGAAAGCCCAGAATATTGCTACGCAAAAGGATGAGGCGTCTTTGGGCGACATGAAGGTTGTTCAGGAAATGTATGCCAGAGGATTTGAATTTATACCGATAGATATTTATACTGCCAAGGCACATGAATTTCAAATTATAAATGGAAAATTGATGCCGTCCCTGGATACCATTGAAGGACTGGGCGAAAAGGCGGCGGATGCATTTGTGGAGGCGGTGAAAGCCCAGAATGGAACCCCTTTTGTTTCTAAAAATGAAATGCGCGACAAGACAAAGGTTACCAAAACGGTAATAGAGACAATGTCGGACTTGGGATTGCTGGAAGGTATGCCGGAGGACAGCCAATTGTCAATCTTTGACTTTTAGAGCCTGTGGCAACAAAAAAAGCAGATAACGGGAATCGAACCCGCCTTTCCAGCTTGGGAAGCTGGCGTTCTACCAATGAACCATATCTGCATGAAGATATTATAACACAGATATTAAGAAATGTTAAGCAAAAGTCGAAGGGAAGAAAAAGTTCTCCTTAGAAAATATTGTATAAAGTAAAGGGACTGCAAATACTTTGCAATCCCTTTATTTATCGAACAGCTCGTACGAGAATTGAACTCGTGATTCCGCCTTGAGAGGGCGGCGTCTTGACCACTTGACCAACGAGCCATAAAAATGTTACTGTATTATTATAACAGCAAAGTGGAATTTTGCAACATTTTTTTGAAAGGATTTTTAAAATTACTATGGACTGGATAGATGGAAAGACAGTATTGATAACCGGAGCTTCTTCCGGAATCGGAAGATCCCTTTCTGTGCAGTTGATTAAAGAACATAGCTGCAGGGTCATAGGAATCGGACTGACAGAGGTAAAAATGAAGAGTCTGCTTGATGAATTAAGTTATCAGCGGGATGCATTTATGTATAAAATTTTTGACGTCAGTATTCAGGAAAATTGGGAAAGTCTTGCATGGGAATTACAGGAAGAAAAAATTATTGTGGATATTCTGATAAATAATGCCGGAATTCTTTTGCCGTTTGATAAATTCACTAATTATAGCGAGGAACAGGTGGAGCGGTGTATGGAAATTAATTTTCATGCGTGCAGATATTCTATTCAAGCGATGCTTCCGATTCTCCGTCGTTCTACAATGCCGGGAATCATTAATGTGACAAGTTCCGATGCAATCGCGCCAATTGTGGGAACAAGTATTTACAGTGCCAGTAAGGCGGCGCTGAAGGCGTATACGGAGGTTTTAATCGCAGAGCTGGGACGGGAAATGTACATTGGCTATATTTGTCCCGGATTTGTAAAAACTGATATTTTCAGGTATCAATATTTTGTGTCAAATACAAGGATTATTCAAATGATGTCAACGGATGTGGATAAAATGGCACATAAGATAATTAAACGAATAATTAATCAGAAAGCCAGAAGTATCATTGGAAAAGATGCTAAATTTATGAATTTCACGGCAAAGTTTTTTCCTGTTCTGGGCTTGAAATTTTATGAAATTCTTATTAAGAAATGCAATACTAAAATGTTTGAAAATCTCAGATAGATAAAAAAACGGAAAAAGCAAGTTGAACAGTTGCGTGAACAGTTGGAAATAAAAGGTTGACAAGAACAAAATATCGATTTATACTTACATAGTAATATTGACTAGATGGAAAGAGGAGCGAACCGCAAAGGTTCGCTCTTTTATATGTTACAATTTAGCTATGTGATACAGAATCGTATAAATAAGTTCTTTTAAGGACTTTTATCAGAATTCTGCATTGATGGCGGAGTTGTATTACAAAAAGGAGGGTAATGTGTCAAGAAGAGAAGAATACGAAGCTAAAACAGAAGCATTGATACAGCCGATTGTCGATGAGAAAGGTTTTGAACTGGTCGATGTAGAGTATGTAAAAGAAGGCAGCAACTGGTATCTGAGGGCATATGTTGATAAGAACGGTGGTATAACTATTAATGATTTAGAGTCGGTAAGCGGAATATTAAGTGATAAACTTGATGAAGAAGATTTTATAAGCGATGCGTATATATTGGAAGTAAGTTCTCCGGGACTTGGTCGACCGATAAAAAAAGATAAACATTTTGACAGAAATATTGGGAAAGAAATAGAAATACATTTATACAGCGCCGTAGAAGGAAGTAAACAGTATATTGGGGTTTTAAAGTCTTATAATAAGAAAACAATTACCATTGAAAATGAAGATGGCAGCGAAACAGCAATTGACAGGGCAAATGTCTCCCTGGTTAGAGAATATATAGATTTTTAGGAGGAAACGGAAAAATGAACAAAGAATTAATCGAGGCATTAAATATCTTGGAAAAGGAAAAAGATATTAGTAAAGAGTCATTATTTGAGGCAATTGAAAGTAATTTAGTAGTAGCGTACAAAAATAATTTCAATAAAGCGGATAATGTAACAGTTACAATGGACAGGGAAACAGGAGATTTTCATATTTATTCACAAAAGACGGTAGTGGAAGAAGTTACAGATCCGGTCACACAGATTTCTCTGGAAGAAGCAAGAAAAATCAAGGGAACATATGAACTGGGAGATATTGTCAATATAGAAATTCAGTCAAAAGATTTTGGACGTATTGCGACACAGAGTGCAAAGAACGGAATTCTTCAGAAAATCAGAGAAGAAGAAAGAAAAAGTCTTTATGAACAATATTATGAAAAACAGAATGATATTGTCACAGGTATTGTTCAGAGAATTAATGGGAAGAACATTAGCATAAATCTCGGAAAAGTAGATACGGTTCTTGTGGAAAAAGAACAGGCTCCGGGAGAGTTTTTCAGGCCTACGGAAAGAATTAAACTTTACATTACAGAAGTTAAGGACAATGGAAGAGGACCAAGAATTGTTGTTTCAAGAACACATCCGGGATTAGTAAAGAGACTTTTTGAGCAGGAAGTTACAGAAATTCAGGATGGAACCGTTGAAATTAAGAGCATTGCAAGAGAAGCAGGTTCCAGAACAAAAATGGCTGTATGGTCAAACAATCCGGATGTCGATGCGGTTGGCGCATGTGTAGGTATTAATGGAGCAAGAGTTAATGCGGTCGTTGACGAACTTCGCAATGAAAAAATTGATATTGTGAATTGGAGCGAAAACCCTGCAATTCTGATTGAAAATGCACTAAGCCCGTCAAAGGTTGTTGCAGTTCTTGCAGACCCTGACAATAAAGAGGCTTTGGTCGTAGTACCGGATTTTCAGTTATCACTTGCAATTGGCAAGGAAGGGCAGAACGCAAGACTGGCAGCAAAACTTACAGGATTTAAGATTGATATTAAAAGTGAATCACAGGCGAAGGAAGAGGGTATTCAGTATGTGTTTGACGAAGAAGATTACTATGATGCTGAATATTATGATGACGAATATTATGACGACGAATACTATGATGATGAGTATTACGATGATGAAACTTATGACGATGAAGCTTATGATGATGAAGATGAGGATGCATCTGATGGAAAATCAGAGGAAAAACCGGAATAATTAGGAGATGATGTTATGGGACAGGTGAGAAAAATTCCAATGAGAACTTGTACCGGTTGCAGACAGGAAAAAAATAAAAAAGATTTAATCCGTGTGGTACGCAGTAAGGAGGGAGATGTCTCCGTAGATATGACCGGAAAGAAAAACGGACGTGGTGCTTACATATGTCCGAATCAGGAATGTCTTGAAAAGGCGATTAAGAATAAAGGATTGGAAAAAACGTTAAATATTTCCGGTATTGATGAAGAGGTTTACAGGCAACTGAGAAAAGAGTTAGGTGAGAACAATGAATAAAATTTTTTCCATGGTTGGCTTGGCCACCAGAGCTGGAAAAACGGTAGCAGGTGAATTTTCAGTAGAAAAGGCTGTCAGAGAACAGAAAGCCAAATTGGTCATCGTTTCACAAAAAGCTTCTGAAAATACGAAAAAATTGTTTGCCAATAAATGCGCATATTATAAAATCCCTTTTTATGTATATGGTTCCAGAGAGGAATTGGGAAAAGCCACAGGCAACAAAGAACGAGTATCCATAGCAATATTAGACCCGGGATTCAGCGAATCAATCATAAGTATGTTAACAAACAAGAAATAGACGGAGGTAGTTAAATGTCAAAAATGAGAGTACATGAATTAGCCAAAGAGCTGGATGTGAAAAGTACAGAGATTATTCAGGCGCTTGGAGAAAAAGGTGTCGAAGTAAAGGCGGCAAGCTCTATCGACGAAGAAAATATTGAATATATAAAAGATAAATTTGGAAAACCTCAGAATTCTGAAAAGAGTGAAACCAAAGGTGAAACAAAAGAAGAAAAAACAAAGCCAAGAGTGCTTATAACAAGTAAGGGCGTAATCAGAACAGGGGAGCGCCATTCAAGAACTGCCGGAGAAAAGAGAAGACGCAGACATGGTGATGGCGAGCATCGCCATCGTTCGGGCGGACATCATTCCAAGGGTGAAGGCGAAGTAAAACCGAGAACAAAAACTGTGGAACAGATGGAAAAAACAAAGGCAGACAAGGAAAAGATTTCGGCTGAGGAAGAGATAAAAGTATCTGTACAGCCGGAAACAAAGACGGAAGTAAAGGCTGAAGAACAGACCCCGATTATCGAGCCGCCAAAGGTTGAAAACGTGGTAGAAAATAAAAAGGAAACACAGGAAGTTCAGCCGGAAGCCAAACAGGAGTCTGTACAGAAAAAGAATAGTGGTCAGGTGGCGGTAAACGAACATAAAGTGCAGAAGAACAGCGATAAAAAAACTCAGAATAATGAGAAGAACTTTAATAAAGATGGTCGCAAGCCACAGAAAGACGGGCAACAGAGAAACGGTGACCGCAAGCAGGACGGAGATAGAGGTTTCACGAAAGATAACAGAAATTCCGGACGTGATAGAAATGCAAATTTCCGTGATAAAAATAACAGTGACAGAAATAATGGAAACAGAAATGACAACCGCGACAGAAATAATAACAGAGATAATAGAGATTTCAGAAAAAATGACAGAAATGACAAAGGAACAGCGCCTTCAGAAACGATTCAGAATAAAGACAGAAAATCCAGGGAAAATAAACTACGTCAGGACAGACAGGAGCGTAATAAGAAAAATTACGAAGACGGAAACAGAAAGGGTAAAAATGGCAGAAAGAAAGATGTAACGAAGCCGTTGATGGAAAAACCGAAAAAGAAAGAGGAAAAGAAGGAAGAAATTAAGGTGATTGAGGTTCCTGAATTTATTACAATCGGTCAATTGGCAGAGAAAATGAAGATGCAGCCATCAGCCGTTATCAAGAAACTTTTCCTTGAAGGGAAAATGGTTACCGTTAATACGGAGATTGATTTTGACAGCGCAGAAGAAATCGCTTTGGGCTATGACATTATATGTGAAAAAGAAGAAAAGATTGACATAATAGAAGAATTACTGAAAGAAGAGGAAGAGGATGAAAGCCTTATGGTTAAGCGCCCTCCTGTTGTCTGTGTGATGGGACACGTTGACCACGGTAAAACGTCTCTTCTCGATGCAATCAGAGAAACAAATGTCATTTCAGGAGAAGCCGGCGGAATTACCCAGCATATCGGTGCATCTGTTGTAAAGATTAATGACCGGACAATTACGTTCCTTGATACCCCGGGACATGAAGCGTTTACATCAATGCGTATGCGTGGTGCACAATCCACCGATATTGCGATTTTGGTTGTTGCGGCAGATGACGGCGTTATGCCACAGACCGTCGAAGCAATTAACCACGCAAAAGCTGCAAATATTGAAATCATTGTGGCAATTAATAAGATTGATAAACCTGGTGCAAATATTGACCGCGTGAAGCAGGGATTGGCAGAACACGGGCTTTTGGCTTCTGACTGGGGTGGAAATGTGGAAATGGTTCCGGTTTCCGCACATACAAAAGAAGGTATTGACGACCTTCTTGAAATGGTGCTTTTACAGGCAGATGTATTGGAACTGAAAGCAAATCCGAATCGTCAGGCAAGAGGTATTGTTATTGAAGCAAAGCTTGACAAAGGTAAAGGACCTGTTGCCACAGTTCTTGTGCAGAAAGGTACATTAAAAGTTGGCGCTAATATTGCCGCAGGTGCAAATCACGGTAAAGTAAGAGCAATGACAGATGATAAAGGAAACCGAATTAAGACTGCCGGACCATCTACACCGGTAGAAATTTTAGGACTGAGCGGTGTTCCAAATGCAGGTGAAGTGTTTGTTTCTACAGAAACGGCAAATGAAGCAAAGGAATTTGCCAACACATTTGTTGAGGACAGCAAGGCGAAGCTAATGGAAAGTAATAGGTTCAGAATTTCTCTGGAAGACCTGAATTCACAAATTGAAGCAGGAGAGCTGAAAGAACTGAATATTATTATTAAGGCGGATGTGCAGGGCTCCGTAGAAGCAGTAAAACAGAGTCTTGTTAAGCTTTCCAATGATGAGGTTGAAGTCAAGGTAATTCACGGCGGCGTTGGCGCAATTAATGAATCTGATGTTATTCTTGCATCTGCTTCTAATGCGATTATTATTGGTTTCAATGTAAAACCTGATTCACAGGCAGAAGAAACAGCAAAAAGAGAAAATGTAGATTTAAGATTTTATTCTGTTATTTACAATGCAATTGATGATATTGAGAGAGCTATGAAGGGGATGCTTGAACCGATTTATGAAGAAAAAGTAATCGGTCATGCAGAAATACGTCAGATTTTTAAGGCATCGGGCGTAGGAAATATTGCCGGTTCCTATGTATTAGATGGAATTATACAGCGAGGCTGTTCTGTAAGAATTTCAAGGGATGGCGAACTGATTCATGAAGGCCCTGTTGCATCACTTAAGAGATTTAAGGATGATGTTAAGGAAGTTAAGGCAGGATATGAATGTGGCCTTGTGTTTGAGAAGTTTAATGATATTGCCGAAGGCGATCAGGTAGAAGCATATATTATGGTGGAAGTGCCTAGATAATGCAAAGGAAAGAGCAGATAGTGAAAAGCAGAAATTAAGGAGAACTTTTCGTTATTGTTTGATTAAGGTAAGATTTATGAGAAAGAATAGTATTAAGAACACGCGCATTAATGGCGAGGTTCAAAGAGAATTAAGTAACATTATAAGAGAACTTAAGGACCCGAGAATCGGGATGATGACCAGTGTGACAGGAGTTGAGGTTACACCGGACCTTAAGTTCTGCAAGGCATATATCAGTGTACTGGGAGATGAACAGGCAAAAGCGGACACGCTGGCAGGACTTAAAAACGCTGCCGGATTTGTCCGCCATGAACTGGCACGGACAGTAAATCTTAGAAATACGCCTGAAATTAAATTTATAATTGATGAATCTATTGAGTACGGAATGAAAATGTCTCAATTGATTGATGAAGTCAATAAGAACAAAAAGCCGGAATAAAAACAGAGAAACATGTTGCAGAAAAGGATTATTATGAAGACGATTAATGAAATTATTGGAAATGCAAAAACAGTTGGAATTGCGGGACATGTAAGACCGGATGGTGATTGTATGGGATCCTGCATGTCTTTATACAATTATTTGGTAAAAAACAGACCGGATCTTTGTGTGCATATATATCTGGAATTTGTTGATGAAAAATTTAAAATTATTAAGAATACTGACCAAATTAATATCAATGGTTATGACGGCACGATATTTGATCTGTTCATTTCCCTTGATACAGCAAGCAGAGACAGATTGGGATTTAATCTTCCCTTTTTTGAAAATGCAAAGAGAACAGTATGCATCGATCATCATGCCAGCAATAACGGGTATGCAGATTATAATCACATTGTTCCGGAAGCAAGTTCAGCCAGTGAAGTTTTATATGAACTTTTGGATACAAAACTTTTTGATAAGTCCATTGCAGAGCCAATGTATATGGGCATTGCACATGATTCAGGAGTATTTAGATTTCAGACAACAACTCCGAAGACAATGCGGATTGCGGCAGAACTTATGGAATTTGGAATTAATACGAATGAGATATTGGAAGAAACCTTTTTTGGGAAGACCTACAATCAGATGATGATAACAGCTAAAATTCAGAGTCAGACGGTATTGACAATGGGTGGAAAATGTATTTACGGATATTGCACAACGGAAATGATGAAAGAATATGGGGTTGCCATTAATGATTTGGATGCGGTGGTTGCATCAATCAGAAATGTTTCAGGCATAGAGGTTGCTATGTTCTTATATCAATTGGAAGAAGATTTATACAAAATCAGTCTGCGCTCAAAACGATATATGGATGTCAGCAAAATCGCTGTACAATTTGGCGGCGGCGGGCATGTGAGAGCTGCGGGATTTGAAGTCAGAGGCACACTGGAAGATGTGATAGACAAAGTATTAAAAAAGATTAAAGAAAACATATAAGGCAGGGCATCCTCCAAAGAAAAGGAGGGATATTTATGATTAGCGGAGTAATGAATGTTTACAAGGAACCGGGATATACATCTCATGATGTTGTTGCAAAACTTCGTGGTATATTAAAACAGAAAAAAATAGGGCATATGGGGACTCTGGACCCAAATGCGGTAGGTGTTCTGCCCGTCTGTCTTGGTAAAGCTACCAAGTTATGCGGTTTGCTCTCCGAAAAAGATAAGACGTATAAGGCCACATTGCTGCTGGGAACAGAGACAAATACCCAGGATACAACAGGAAAAGTAATTGCGCAGGCAGAGCCCGAGAAACTGTCAGAACTAAAAGAGGAAAATGTTTTTCAGGTAATGAAAAGCTATATTGGAGAGTACAACCAGATTCCGCCAATGTTTTCGGCAATTAAAATCAAAGGTCAGAAGTTATACAACTTGGCAAGACGAGGAGAAGTGATTGAACGTCCGGAAAGGCATTGCAAAATATTAAACATTACGATAACGGAAATGGAACTTCCGAGAGTAGATTTTCACGTGACATGTTCCAAAGGTACATATATAAGAACACTTTGTCATGATATCGGAAAAGATTTGGGTGTTGGCGGATGTATGGAAACACTGGTTCGCACAAAAGTAGAACGATTTGATGTTAAGGATAGTATATCCCTGGCGCAAATTGAAGAATACAGGGATAACGGAACATTGGACCAATATATAATACCTGCAGATGAAATGCTTGATATGTACTCAAAATGCATTGTTTCTGAAAATGCAGAAAAATTAGTTTATAATGGAAATATTTTTACAAGCCGGAATACTCTTTTAAAAATGAATCATGAGGATGAACAGATTTTGAGGGTATATACCCATGATGGAAAATTTATCGGTTTATACAAATATCAGTCGGATAAACAGATATATAAACCGGTGAAAATATTTTTATAAGAATACAGGGACATTGATTGGAGAAAATTATGCAGTGCATATCTGTTAATGATAATATACAATTGAAAAATACAATCGTAACTGTGGGAAAATTTGACGGAATTCATAAAGGACATGAAAAACTGCTGGAAGTTATCCGAAAAAATGCAAACGGCAGACAGAAGGTGGTACTTACCTTTGAGACAACACCAAAAGCATTTCTTAATAACAAGGCGAATAAAACCATAGTTACAGAGGAAGAAAAGCAGATACTCTGTGAACAGCAGGGCATAGACGTTTATATGAAGATGCCTATGACGAAAGAATTTTTAGCATTGGAACCGGATATATTTGTCCGCAAAATTTTAAAGGACAAGATGGGTGTAACTACAATTGTATGCGGACCGGACTTTCATTTTGGTGTAAATGCATCCGGAGATGTGGATTTTTTAAGAGAAAATCAGGAAAAATACGGGTACCAGCTTATTGTTGTAGAAAAGGAAAAATATAACAATAAAGACATAAGCAGTACAATGATTCGTGAAAAAATCACTCAGGGAAAAATGCTGGAAGTGAATGAAATGTTAGATCATCCGTATAGAATTATCGGAAAAGTAGAACAGGGAAAACATCTGGGAAGGACGCTGGGGCTTCCAACAGCGAATATTATTCCTGACAGCACAAAACTTCTCCCGCCAAATGGTGTATATAGAACGGTTGTTGTTGTCAATAATAAAAGTTTTAATTCAATTAGTAATGTTGGTGTCAATCCGACCGTTGAAAATGGAAATCAAATAAAAGTAGAAACACATATAATAGATTACAAAGATTATATTTATAATGAAATCGTACAAGTACAGTTTTATGATTTTATCAGACCGGAAAAAGCCTTTAACAGTGTGGACGAATTAAAAAATCAGATCAATGCCGACATAGAAATCTGCAGAAATATTTCACAAGTTTAATTGTGTCAAATAAAGAGATATTATAAAGATTTAAAAACAGTGTTGTAAAGTTATAAAAATTGGCTATATTAATATTAAATAATATATTATTGTGGTGGATGATGAGGGGATTTACAGTGAGTCCGTGGTCATCCGCTTTCTTTATTTTATTGAAATATGATTATTAGAATATAGGGGGGTAAATTGAGAAGAATATTTGCATTATTGTTAAGTATTTCCATAGTCTCTGCGGCTTTTCCCGGGTGTGGACTGACAAATAGAAAGGAAGCAGAATCCGGTGCAAAGAAATGGATTATTGCTACGGATACTGCATTTAAGCCATTTGAGTATACAGATGCTGCCGGAAACTTTGTAGGGATTGATGTTGACATTGTGGAGGCAATTGCTAAAGACCAGGGATTTGAATATGAACTTAAGAGCCTTGGCTGGGATGCATCTATTGCAGCATGCCAGGCAAATCAAGCGGACGGCATGATTGCAGGTGCTTCTATTACAGACAAACGTAAGAATTCCGGATGGATTTTCTCTGACGGTTATTATACTGCAACACAGTGTATGGCAGTCGATGCTGATTCTGATATAACTTCTTTTTCAGATTTAAAAGGAAAGCAGGTTGCTGTTAAGACGGGAACGCAGGGGGCATCTTATGCAGAGAGCCTTAAAAAGGAATACGATTTTACAATTTCATATTTTGAAGATTCACCAACAATGTATCAGGCTGTTTCCGGTGGTCAGGCCGCAGCGTGTTTTGAAGATACGCCAATCATGGCATCTTCCATTAAAGATGGAGAATTGACTATGAAGATTGTTGAAGGAACGGAAAATGAAGGGTCAGATTATGGATTGGCAATTTTCAATAACGATAATCAGGAACTGATTGATGCATTCAACGCCGGTTTGGCAAACATTAAGAAAAACGGTAAATATGACGAAATAATCACGAAGTATCTTGGTGAATAGAAGT
This sequence comes from uncultured Lachnospiraceae bacterium, assembly GCA_944382505.1. GTDB lineage: Bacteria > Bacillota > Clostridia > Lachnospirales > Lachnospiraceae > Eubacterium_G. The sequence goes on along the minus strand of CALWNA010000046.1, from coordinate 9,152 downwards.
CAAATTTAAGTAATCCGGCAGGGCAGCATCGGTTGATGCCCTGCTTTTTGAAAGGAGAAACCATATGCTGTTGATTATAAATTCATATGGCGAATTATTGTTAAGAGCAATGTTAAAAACCCTTGAAATGGCATTATGGGGATTGTTCTTTGCATGCATTTTCGGTTTAATATTCGGTCTGCTGAGCGTAGTGAAAAATAAACTATGTAATATCATCGCAACAGTATTTATTGACGTAATCCGGGGTGTGCCTATGATTGTACTGGCATACTTTATATTTTTCGGCGTTCCGTATTGTTTTAACACAATGCTTGGTGTAGCATTTAGCCTGACTGCGCTTCAGGCAGGGATAATATGTCTGGCATTAAACTGCGGTGCGTACATGGCCGAAATTATCCGGGCAGGTATTCAATCGGTGGATAAAGGACAGATGGAGGCTGCAAGAAGCCTTGGACTTCCATATTGGAAGTCTATGCAGAAGGTCGTTCTTCCACAGGCGATTAAGACAATGATTCCCAGTATTATTAACCAGTTCATCATAACATTAAAAGATACATCCATTCTTTCCGTAATCGGATTCCCTGAATTAGTTAACACGGCAAAAAATATAGTAGCCATTACATTTAAGTCATTTCAGGTCTGGTTTATCGTTGGTATTATGTATCTTATTGTCATTACAATTTTATCTAAACTGGCAAAATATCTCGAAAGGAGAATGAACCGTGACCGTGAATAAAGATGTTGTGAAAATACATGTTTCCCATCTGAAGAAAAATTTTGGAAAGCTGGAAGTGTTAAAAGATATTAATGTAGATGTTTATAAAGGAGAAGTTGTTGTTGTAATCGGACCTTCCGGTAGTGGAAAGTCCACCTTTTTAAGATGCTTGAATCTTCTGGAAACAATTACAGATGGTGAAGTTGTTGTAGATGGAAATAAATTAACGGATAAACATATCAATATTAACAAAGCAAGAGAGAATGTCGGGATGGTATTTCAGCATTTTAATTTGTTTCATAATATGGATGTGCTGAAAAATTTAATGTTCGCACCGGTGGAATTAAAAAAAGCATCCAAAAAGGAGGCGGAAGAACAGGCCATGAAAATGCTTGAAAGAGTAGGTCTGTCAGATAAAGCATATATATATCCTTCACAGCTCTCGGGAGGACAAAAGCAACGGGTGGCAATTGCCAGATCGTTATGTATGAGTCCGGATATTATGCTTTTTGACGAGCCGACTTCTGCACTGGATCCCGAAATGGTAGGAGAGGTATTGCAGGTTATGAAGGATCTGGCAGCGGCAGGGATGACAATGGTGATAGTAACTCATGAAATCGGTTTTGCCAGAGAAGTTGCAGACAGAGTTATATTTATGGATGGAGGATATATTATTGAGGAGGGTACTCCGGAGGAAGTGATAGACAATCCGAAGGAATCAAGAACAATAGATTTTTTAAATAGAGTATTATAAATTATAATTTTTTAGAAAAATCTTTACATTCTCCAAAAGCTGTGATATTATCAATCAGTATGTTTAACCTACACAAAGTGTTTGGAAACTCCAACCAACACTTAAGTGTAAGGGGATATTTAAAGATTAGGAGGAAGAAAAAATGATAACAAAGGAAATCAAAGCGCAGTTAGCAGCAGAATATGGCAAGACACCGGAAGATACCGGCTCACCGGCAGTTCAGGTAGCTATCTTAACATATAGAATTAAGGAGCTAACAGAGCATTTAAAGAAAAACAACAAAGATCATCATTCAAGAAGAGGTCTTCTGAAGATGGTAGGTAAGAGAAGAGGATTGCTTGATTATATTAAGAAAAATGACCTTGACGAATATCGTGCATTAATAGAAAAATTAGGAATTCGTAAATAATTATAAGAAATAAGGGTAAAAAGTACCGGTTGCTTTTTGCCCTTATTTTGTTTATAATATACAAGATTGTGTAAATGTGCCATATTATGCTCTTTTTGGGGAAATTTGGCAGTATACACATTGCAGAAGAGCCAAGCCGAGACCACTGTAAAGTGCAGCAATACAGGCAAGGAATTAAAGATTAACAGCGAAGGTCAGGGAAAATAACAAAACCTTAATAAAGACATGGTGACAGTTTATTATGAGACAAATTGCTGGTCTTTACAGTAGTTTCGGATTCTTCTGCAGGAAGAAATAAGAAAAGGAGAAGTTACTGAGAATAGTAACAAAAGAATGATTATGTACAAGAGTTTTAGTATGGAGCTTGCAGGCAGAACCCTGACTGTTGATGTGGGGCGTGTGGCGAAGCAGGCAAACGGCGCAGCATTTATGCATTATGGTGATACAACCGTATTATCCACAGCAACAGCATCTGATAAGCCGAGAGAAGGAATTGATTTTTTCCCTCTTTCTGTTGAGTTTGAAGAAAAAATGTACGCAGTAGGAAAAATTCCCGGAGGGTTTAATAAGAGGGAAGGAAAAGCATCAGAAAATGCAGTCCTGACGTCCAGAGTGATTGACCGCCCTATGAGACCTTTATTTCCAAAGGATTACAGAAATGACGTTACGTTAAATAACCTTGTAATGTCCGTTGATCCGGAGTGCAGGCCTGAATTGGTTGGTATGCTTGGCTCTGCCATTGCAACATGTATTTCAGATATTCCATTTGACGGACCATGTGCCATGACACAGGTTGGCTTGGTTGATGGAGAGTTTGTTGTTAATCCCAGCCAGAAAATCTGGAAAGAGGGAGATTTACAGCTTACTGTTGCTTCCACAAGAGAAAAGGTTATTATGATTGAGGCCGGAGCGAATATTGTTCCGGAAGATAAGATGATTGAGGCTATTTATTTGGCGCATGATGTCAATCAGACGATTATTGAGTTTATTGATAAGATTGTTGCAGAAGTTGGAAAGGAAAAGCATGAATATGAAAGCTGTGCAGTTCCGGAAGAATTGTTTGAGGCAATTAAGGAGATTGTTCCTCCTGCAGAAATGGAAGAAGCAGTTTTCACAGATGACAAGCAGACAAGAGAAGAGAACATCAGACAGATTACAGAGAAGTTAGAAGAGGCGTTTGCTGAAAATGAAGAATGGCTTGCAGTATTGGGGGAAGCGGTTTATCAGTACCAGAAAAAAACAGTTCGTAAGATGATTTTAAAGGACCACAAGCGTCCTGACGGAAGAGCAATTGACCAAATCAGACCTTTGGCAGCAGAAGTTGATATTATACCTAGAGTACATGGTTCTGCAATGTTTACAAGAGGTCAGACACAGATTTGCAATGTATGTACATTGGCGCCGCTGTCAGAAGCACAAAAAATAGATGGTTTGGATGAAAATGAGACAACAAAGAGATATATGCATCACTACAATTTCCCATCATACTCTGTTGGAGAGACAAAGCCTTCAAGAGGACCGGGCCGTAGAGAAATCGGACATGGCGCTTTGGCAGAAAAGGCCCTTATGCCTGTTCTTCCATCAGAAGCTGATTTCCCATATGCCATCCGAACAGTTTCAGAAACATTTGAATCCAACGGATCAACTTCTATGGCTTCTACCTGTTCATCCTGTATGTCATTAATGGCAGCAGGTGTTCCATTGAAAGCTATGGTAGCCGGTATTTCCTGTGGTCTTGTTACCGGTGATACCGATGATGATTATATTGTTCTTACAGATATCCAGGGACTGGAAGACTTTTTCGGAGATATGGACTTTAAGGTGACAGGTACAACAGAAGGCATTACAGCCATCCAGATGGATATTAAGATTCATGGTCTTACAAGGCCGATTGTGGAGGAAGCAATCAGAAGAGCAAGAGAAGCAAGACTTTTCATTATGGATACATGTATGAAGCCGGCCATTGCAGAACCTCGTAAAGAAGTGAACGAGTACGCACCAAAAATTGAGATGATTCAGATTGATCCGGACAAGATTGGTGATGTGGTCGGTAAGAGTGGAAAGGTGATTAACGCTATCATTGAAGAAACCGGTGTTAAGATTGATATTTCTGATGAGGGAATGGTTTCTGTCTGTGGCGTTGACAAGGATATGATTGCGAAGGCAATTAAATATATTGAGATAATTGTTACGGATTTTGAAGAAGGGATGATTCTGGAGGGAACCGTTGTAAGTATTAAAGAATTTGGCGCATTTATTGAATTTGCTCCGGGCAAGGAAGGAATGGTCCACATTTCAAAGATTGCAAAGGAAAGAGTAGAGCATGTAGAGGATTATCTGACACTTGGCGACAAGGTAAAATGCAAGTGCCTGGGTAAAGACAAAATGGGAAGAATCAGTTTCTCGATTAAGGATGCAAAATAAATTTATCTTTGTTTTGTATAAAATCTTATATAAATTTAAAAAGATACCGAAATCTATTGAAAGCAGTGTTTCGGTATCTTTTTATTATAAGAAATGCCGCTGAAATTCCTTCGATATAAAAACGCGAAGTGTCGCAAGCGGCACTTCACGTTTCATATAAGTAGTGTTATGAAATTTTTTCCAAAATGCGGCTGTGCTCAGATGTCACTTGTTTTAAGACTTCAATGTCGGATTCCATTTTATCAATTTTTTCGGCTTTCTCGTGAAAAATTTTAAAAGTAGAAGCATAGGTCACAGAAAGTTCCTCTAAAGCAGGGAGAATTTTGTTTTCCTGTATTAATTCCACTTTTGTCAGACGGGTATCCATGGAGTCCAGTCTGTCGTCAATGCCGTCCAACCTGTCGTCAATACCGTCCAGCCTGTCGTCAATGCCGTCCAACCTGTCGTCAATGCCGTCCAGACGTTGCTCAATGTTGTCAAATTGCCTGTTGATAGGTTCGAATTTTTCGCTAAATTTTTGATCGAATTTCTCGTCAAATTTTTGGTCGATAAGTGCGCCGATTTCAGAGAGTAACTGTTCGTTTGTCATATAATGTTTTCATCCTCCGTTCCTTATAGTGATGAAAGTATAACACAGAAAAAATAAGAAATCTATAAAAAAAAGGAAACATCACTTATCTTTTTTTCGGGACAATTTTTCTTATCAATGAAATCGGATATTTCTATTCAAAAAATATTTTTATAGAATATTCAGAGAATATTTTATCAATTTTTATTGCATAATCTTCAAAAAAAGAATAAAATAAAACGATATTATTGTTAAAATATGTTAAGATGGGAGACAAAAATGATTTACAATAATGTATTGGAATTTATAGGTCATACGCCAATGGTCAGGCTAAACAGAATGGTTGACAAGGATTCGGCACAGGTCCTTGTCAAGTTTGAAGGATTAAATGTGGGCGGCTCTATTAAGACAAGAACGGCCTATGAAATGATTAAAGCCGCGGAGTCAGAAGGCAGACTAAATGAAAACACAATCATTGTGGAGCCGACCAGTGGAAATCAGGGAATCGGGTTGGCGTTAGTAGGAGCGGTTAAAGGATATAAAACGATTATTATCATGCCGGATTCCGTAAGCGAAGAGAGACGGAAGCTGGTTCGGCATTATGGCGCAGAGGTGATTTTGATTCATGATGACGGCGATATAGGAAAATGTATTGAGGAATGTTTGCAGACTGCTCTAAATATGGCAAAAGAAAATCCGAATGTTTTTGTGCCGCAGCAGTTTGAAAACCCTAATAATATCAGAGCACACAAGCATCATACCGGATTAGAGATTATGGAGCAGGTGGAAGGTCCAATTGATGGATTTTGTTCTGGGATAGGTACCGGAGGAACGATTACCGGTATTGGAAAAGTTTTAAAAGCACAGAATCCTGATATTGAGATTTGGGCGGTAGAACCTGAAAACGCGGCGATTCTTGCAGGGGGGAATATTGGCACGCATTTGCAGATGGGAATTGGCGATGGCATTATTCCTGATATTCTTGACAGAAATATTTATAATGACATCTATATTGTCACGGATGAAGAGGCGATTACGACAGCGAAAGATTTAGCGAGAAAAGAAGGGCTCATGTGTGGCATATCCAGTGGCACCAATGTGGCAGCGGCTTTGAAGCTGGCAAAGAAGCTTGGAAAGGGAAAAACTGTGATAACAGTTCTTCCTGATACTGCAGAAAGATATTTTTCAACCCCATTATTTGAAGAATAATTTTTGAAATACGAAATGATATATTTAATGATTTGATGGAAAGGCAACAGTATGAACAGATTAACAGAAGAAAAGAAGATTAAAATAGGTCTGGTTTGCAACAAAATTGCAACGGTACTTTTTATATTGTTTTTTATCAATACTTGTGTAATAATTACATTTAACTTTACAATATTTCTTATATTAACGATTGTAATCGTGGCTTTGTTTACAATATGTTGCATAGTGGGGCACAAATGTTTGAAAGATTATAAACCGGAATAATCATAGAGAGTGGATAGTGGACAGTTAAAAAGAACTGTTCCCTATTCACTTTCCATTCTTTATGAAAAAACAGGAGGTAGAAAAAAATGGCAGAAAAGAAAAACAATAAGGGAACAATTTGTGTACAGGGTGGCTGGAAGCCGACAACAGGAGAGCCGAGAGTTCTTCCAATTTATCAGAGTACAACATTTAAGTACGACACGTCAGAGCAGATGGGGAAATTATTTGATTTAGAAGCTTCGGGATATTTTTATACAAGGCTCCAAAACCCAACCAATGATGCAGTGGCAAATAAAATATGCGAATTAGAAGGCGGTGTGGCAGCAATGCTTACCTCTTCAGGACAGGCAGCAAATTTCTATGCCGTATTTAATATCTGTGAAGCAGGCGACCATCTGATTTGTTCCTCAAATGTGTATGGCGGAACTTTTAATTTATTTGGTGTGACAATGAAAAAAATGGGAATTGATGTCACATTTGTAGATCCTGAAATTTCTTCTGAAGATTTAGATGCGGTATTTCAGCCAAATACAAAATGTGTGTTTGGAGAAACCATATCAAATCCATCCTGTGTTGTTCTGGATTTCGAGAAGTTCAGCAAGGCGGCACATTCCCATGGAGTGCCGTTAATTGTAGATAATACATTTGCAACGCCTATAAATTGCAGACCTTTTGAATTTGGAGCGGATATTGTGACACATTCCACAACAAAATATATGGATGGTCATGCCATGGCGGTAGGCGGAGCAATCGTAGACAGCGGAAACTTTGACTGGGATGCCCATGCAGACAAATTTCCGGGAATGACACAGCCGGATGAATCATATCATGGTCTTGTTTATACAGAAAAATTTGGAAAAGCCGGGTATATTACAAAGGCTACTGTTCAAGTGATGAGAGATTTGGGCTCCATACCGGCACCGATGAACTCATTTCTCTTAAATGTCGGTCTTGAGACACTTCATCTTAGAATGAAGAAGCATTGTGAAAATGCACTAAAGGTAGCAGAATATCTTGAAGCGAATGAAAATGTGGCATGGGTAAATTATCCGGGATTAAAGAGTGATAAGTACTATGAGCATGCCAAAAAATATCTTCCAAATGGCACTTGCGGAGTGCTTACATTTGGTATTAAAGGCGGCAGAGAGGCTTCTATCAAATTTATGGACAGCCTTAAGTTTATCGCCATTGTAACGCATGTTGCCGATGCGCGCTCTTGCGTACTTCACCCTGCAAGTCATACACATCGTCAGCTTACAGACGAACAGTTAATTGAGGCAGGTGTACAGCCTGATTTGATTAGATTTTCCGTAGGTATTGAAGATGCCGAGGACATTATTGCAGATTTGGAACAGGCATTTCAAGCAATAAAATAATGAAATTGTGATAAATACTCACAGTGAACTTACAGGAATAATTGGAATTAATGCACCCGGGAGTGCAGAAAAAAGCAGCAATAGAGGTGATTTTGGTGAAAGGCAGGCAGATGTCTGACAAATTTATCACAGGAAGTATTTTGGCACTGGTCGGTGGATTTTTGGATGCATATTCCTATATATGCAGGGGAAAAGTTTTTGCCAATGCCCAGACCGGAAATATTGTTTTGTTTGGTGTTAAATTGTCGGAAAAAGATTTTAACGGAGCTTTTCATTATCTGGTACCCATCATTGCGTTTGTTATGGGAATTATAATTGCAAATATTATAAGGGTAAAATTTAAGGAACAGCAGTTAATTCACTGGAGACAGATTGTTGTGGGACTGGAGCTGGTTATGCTTTTGGTGGTTGCAAATATTCCAAAAGGAAATTTGGATGAAGCAGCGAACATTATCGTATCTTTTGTATGTTCCTTGCAGGTTGAAAGTTTTCGGAAAGTGAACGGATACGCGTACGCATCGACTATGTGCACGGGTAATTTGCGCAGTGGGACAGAAAATATATTTCGCTATTTTAAAACAAAAAACGCTGATTTGTTAAAGGCAAGCGTTTACTATTACGGAATTATTTTATTTTTTATTGTGGGAGCTGCAATTGGGGCGATCATTACCGGAATGTTTGGGGCAAAGGCAGTTTACGTGGCAGCAATCGGATTGATGGCAGTTACACTGATGATGTTTAAGAAGAGTGAAGAAGAATAGAGGAGTTTAGGCAGTAAAGAAGCTTCAGATGGCATTTACAGAAAATGTATCTGAGGCTTCTTATCTTATTTAAGCGAATTCTTTACTTAGATTCTTATTGCTGTAATGCATAATCCGCTGATAAGCAAAGAGTGCAAGATAACGGTGACAGCGATAAAAAGAAAACTCTCAGAAACAGTATTGTAAAGGATTCGATAATTTAAAAGCAATTATAAATAAAAAAAGTTACAAAAGATTAATTATCCGTTCATTTTGAAAGGGTAGATTTGGGAGCAAATAAATGATATATTTTAATTAAAGGAATCATTCTGCACGGCAATTGAAGGAGATGATGCATAGATGAGTTATGTTGAATTAAAAAATGTTGTAAAAGAATATAAAACGGGCGAAGTAGTAATCAAGGCCGCAGACGGAATCAATATAAAAAAAAAAAAAGGGGAATTTGTCGTTATTGTAGGTCCTTCCGGTGCAGGGAAAACAACAGTTTTGAATATTCTTGGAGGTATGGATACGCTGACATCGGGGCAGGTAATTGTAGACGGAAAGGATATTAGTAAATATGGGTCAAAACAGCTTACAGCGTACAGAAGACATGACATAGGCTTTGTTTTTCAGTTTTACAATCTGGTACAGAATCTTACAGCATTGGAGAATGTAGAACTGGCAAGCCAG
>CALWNA010000045.1 GCA_944382505.1 uncultured Lachnospiraceae bacterium | reverse complement strand
AAGTCTTCTATAATCAGATGTTATGTACGGTTCACATTCCGCCGCATTGACAATCACATAATCAATTGCATTTTCATTTTTCGGTGACAGCTTAACATGCGTCGGAAAACACGCTCCTCCAAGTCCGACAACCCCGCAATCCTTAACAACTTCTCGAATATATTCTTTTGTCCAGGGCAAGCTCTGAATTTCCCGGGTAAATTCTTCATATTTCTCATCATTTTCGATAATAATTGAAAGAACTTTACTGCCGCTTGGAACAATTCTTTTTTCAATTTTTCTGACAATTCCGGAAACGGATGAATGTATGTTTGCCGATATAAATCCGACAGCCTCTGCTATCAACTGCCCCTTTAGCACTCTCTGACCAACCTCAACAATGGGTTTGGCAGGCGCACCAATATGCTGGGAAACCGGTATTACAACCTCTCCCTTCGGCAATATCTTTCTAACAGCAACATCTTTTGACAGTTCTTTTCCCTCATAAGGATGAACACCACCTTTAAATGTTAGAACAGACATTTTTCTACCTCACTTTTCTTTTTAACGTATTTTCAGACATATACGCTCATTATTTCTTATAATAATACTTTTTAATCATTTCTTCAATGACAAAGACTTCCTTTTCCCGAAAAAAATCCCCTCTTTCTAAAAATATTTTAATCTGTATTTACTAAAATGCATTCTATTGTAGTTTATTAAATGAATTATTTGTTTATAACAAATTATTATGCTAAAATAACAGGTATGTTAGTGATAAAAGATAAAGCAGATATAAAAATTACATATCCTATTGAAAGCATAGCAGACAAAGACAAGGTCTTATTTTTTGATATTGAGACAACAGGATTTTCACGGAAATACTGTAATGTTTACCTGATCGGATGTATGTATTTTTCCGGCAATCAGCCTATGTATGCACAATGGCTTGCAGAAAATTTCAATGAAGAATCCAATATTCTCATGGCTTTTCACAAATTTATTCAGAACTTTCATACGATTATTCATTTTAACGGAAACAGCTTTGATATTCCTTTTTTGCAGGAGCGGGGTGAAAAATATCATTTAAATTTTGATTTTGAACGTTTCCGCAGCATTGATATATACAAATCCGTATCGAATATCAATCATATTCTGAAAATGCAAAACCAGAAACAAAAAACTTTTGAACAACTTCTTGGAATCCGACGGACAGATCCTTTTTCCGGCGGAGATTTGATTGAGGTTTTTAAACAGTATGTGGAATCAAAAGATGAACGGCTTATTTTTCCTCTCTTGCTCCACAACCGTGAAGATGTGCTGAATATGGGTGAGCTGGTGTCTCTTCTGTCTTTCTCCGATCTCTTTCAACATAAATTTGAAATTTCAGAATTTGAAATAAAAGACTATAAGACTTTGGAAGGTGACACAGAACAGGAACTTTCCATATCCCTGAAACCGGAAAATCCGATTCCTTTTCCTGTATCTTATCATTATCATGGAATTTATTTTAAAATTAAGGATAAGACCATCGATATATCCGTAAAAATCAAAAGAGGTACCTACAAATATTTTTTCGAAAATTATAAAGATTACTATTACCTTCCTTTGGAAGACCGTGCAATCCACAAAAGCGTTGCCGGGTTTGTGGATAATAAATACAGAAAAAAAGCCACAGCAACAACATGTTATGAAAAAATTTCCGGAGCATTTCTTCCAATGTTTGATTTCAGCAACACTTCTTTTCACCCGCTTTTTAAAGAAGAACCGAAAAGTAAGTATGCTTTTATAAAGGCTTCCATGATCAATGCGGATAATATTTTTTCTTATTGTTGTATGATTATTGATTATTTAAAAGAAAAACCGAAATCATAGGGAAAGAGGCTTACAACTAAGTAAGCCTCTTTGTTACATTTTGGTTGATTCAAATAACAATGCCTTATGCATTTTTATTTACCCGCCAGATAAGACTTTTTCAGTGCTTATTTACCACTCATCTGTCTTTCCTGAGCTTCAATCATCTTTTTAACCATCTGTCCACCAATAGAACCAGCCTGAGCTGATGTTAAGTTACCATTGTAACCATCTGAGAGCTGAACACCTACTTCTGAAGCACATTCCATTTTGAATCTGTTCATTGCACTCTTTGCTTCTGGAACATTTACATTGTTTGTACTCATGATAATTAACCTCCACTTTTCATTAAAGAAATTACTGTAACCAACCTTCAATTGAATTTTTGTTACAATAGTATTATGTGGAGAATTGACGTTAATAAACTGGTAACTTGTTGTTATTTTGACAATATTTGAAAAAATAATACTTTTAAATTGACAATCGATATTTTCATTTTTTTATATAACTCTTCTTCGATATTGCAGACAATTTAAAATATCCTTTTTCCATAACATCTAATCTCTTTTTACTGTTTAAATGCGTTGTTTTTATAATTTTTTTCCCACATAACAACCATTTTGTGGAGGAGTTTGTATCGTTCCATGTACTATCAACAATGTACCAATGTCTTTTTACCCGCACAAGATTCCATGCATGTCTGCCCAAATTTCCGTTATCGTCATAGGCATATCCCAAATTTATCATGCATGGAATACCATAATAATCGCACAGCAATTTAAATGCTGCGGAATATCCGTCACATACAGCTTTCTTTTTGACAAAAACGCCATAGGCATTATGCAGATATTCGTATTTTGTATCACTGCTGTTTCCGTTTACATTATCATATTTTGTATTCCGGCAAATCCATTGATTGATTGCTTTTATTAATTTTGCTCTGCCCGGATTTTTTCCCGCATATTGATTAATTTTTTTTACTGCTTTGTTTACTGCTTTATTAAATTTCTTTTTTGCCTTTTTTCCATGCGGAGTATTTCCCGTTATAAGAATACTGTTATTTTCCACAACAGAATATTGAAAAACACCATTCTCAAAATAATCAAATCCCTCATGAGAGATTGAAATGGATGTAGCCCAATAAAACTCCGGATGGTCATTCATCAGTGCCGAATATGCAATTCGAATTTTATCGGAAAGTTGTTCCTGCACTTGCGTATTTTTCAATGTTGTTGATTGCAGATTTGTTTCAATAAAATACTCTTTTTTAGATGATTTTAAATAAAAGAAATCATACAGGCTATTGTAATAATCCTTTTCTTCCGCAGACAGTTGACCGCCATAATCAGAAACCGCACCCAAAACAGATATGCTTTGGCATGTTACTATAATTATGGTTAATATTATGGCGGATATTTTTTTCATAAATCTTATTCTCCTGATTCTTCTTTTATCTTCTTTACAAAAGTATTAAATTTCATTCCATTGGAAGCTTTTATCAAAACAGTGTCGCCGGGTCTGATATATTCAAAAAGATTGTTTTCAAAATCCGCCTTATCTTCAAAATAAATCACTTCTGCATTTCCCGCTTTAGCAGTTTCTGCAATATTTTTTGAAAGATTTCCTATGCAGACAATCAAGTCAAGATTCAGACCGGCAGCGATAGTTCCAACCTGTTTATGCAATTCCACTTCATTTTCCCCCAGTTCGTACATATTTCCCAATATGGCAACTTTTCTTCCATCTGCCTGGCTTAATACTTTCAGGGAAGCTTCCATAGACATTGGATTTGCATTATAGCAGTCATCAATAACTGTAATATTATTCACTGTAAATATATTATTTCTGCCGCCGATTGCCTTCAGATTTCTTATTCCGCTGTCAATTTCATCCAATGTCATTCCAAAATAGGCGCCGACACATGTAGCCGCCATTGCGTTGTAAATCATATGAAATCCGGGAATCGGAATATGTGTATCAAAAGTTTCATGATAGTAACGGATGGTCACATCGGTTCCCTGAATGCCTTCCGCTTTATATCGCAATGCCATGACGTCACAGTCCGTTTCCACGCCAAAAAATACCGGCTTATTTCCATTTACCGTTTTTATATTGATTAGCTTATCATCATCTCCATTGAGAACCACGAAACAATCTTTGGCAGCGAAATCAAACATCTCTGTTTTTGCCCGGAAAACGCCGTCCCGGTCACCGAGATTTTCCAAATGACACGTTCCGATATTGGTAATGACGCAGACATCCGGGCGGGACACCTTTCCCAGTCTGTGCATTTCGCCAAAATCACTGATTCCCATCTCAATAACGGCAATCTGATGATAATCCCGTATTTTTAATATTGTAAGAGGCATACCGATTTCATTATTGTAATTTCCCTCTGTTTTCAACACCTGATATTTCTCCTGCAAGACAGAGGCAATCAGCTCTTTTGTGCTGGTCTTTCCCACACTGCCGGTTATTCCGACAATCTTACAGTCTAGCTGCTGACGGTAAAATTCAGCCATATCCTTTAATGCCTGCCCCATAGAGGCAACTTTTATATAAGGCCCTGCCGGATGATCCAAATCCTTTTCCGACAACGTGCACAATGCTCCTTTTTCAAAAACCTGTGGGATAAAATCATGACCGTCCACTCTCGCACCAACAAAAGGCAAATATAAATACCCTTTCTCTACAAGCCGGCTGTCTTTTTCTACTCCTGTTATCTCACAGTCTTTTAACTTTTCGTCTCCCACATAAATACCGCCACATGCTTTGGCAATATTTGTAAGTGTCATATTTTTCATAAATTACTCCTGATGATATTTTTTCAAAGATAGTTGTACCAAATGCTCACATAGTGTAGAAAAATCCATCCCCACTGCCTGTGCCTCCTGTGGAATCAGACTTGTGGCAGTCATACCGGGAAGTGTGTTGACTTCCAGGCAATACAGATTTCCATCTTCATCGACCATAATGTCCGCTCTTGCATAAGGTTCACAGCCGATTGCATTATAGGCTTTTTCCGCCGCATCCTGTAATTTCTTTGTCAGTTCTTCATCAATATTCGCGGGGCATATTTCCTCTGTTGCTCCGGGTGCATACTTATTTTTATAATCATACCATCCGCATTTTGGAATTATTTCGACAACCGGGAGTGCTTTTTTGTCAATGACTCCGATGGAAAATTCTCTTCCTTTAATATATTCTTCGACAAGAATACAATCATCCAATTGAAAGCATGCATCAATGGCACTTTCATACTCCGCTTCCTTCCGAACAATGACAACCCCTACACTGGATCCACCGTTGCATGCCTTTACAACCACCGGAATTTTCATTCCATAATCCGATAGTTTTGTACTTTCTCCTCTTTTTATCCAGATACTTTTTGCCGTAGGAACTCCCTGGGCCATAAATATCTGTTTGGTAATGCCTTTATCCATCCCAATGGCACTGGCAAGATAACCGGAACCGGTATATTTTATGCCGTTTAAATCAAAGGCTGCCTGACATAAACCATCTTCACCGTATTTTCCGTGAAGAGCCATAAAGACAATGTCGGCCTTTTGACAAATTTCTATTACATTTTCTCCGAAAAATTCTTTCCGGTGCTTCCGTATTTCATCAACTGTTTTTGATAAGGACTGAATCCTCGCCTTTTCTTTTTGAACGTCATATGTATCAGATGTTTCATCAAAAATATCTTTTTTTGCATTGCCGAAAAACGCATCCATTAATATTGCATTATGTCCTTTTGTTCTCAATGCCTCACAAACCATACTGCCGGAATGAATGGAAACTTCTCTCTCTGTACTGATTCCTCCGCAAAGAACTACTATTTTCATCGCTTTCTCCTTATAAATAATATTTTGTTCATAACTGTATTTTGCCGAAAACTTTACTGTATTATAAGCCATTTTATATAAGTATATTAAACATTTATTTACAAAAATACTAATAAACTGCTGTTTACATTTAAAATAATGCTGTCTAAAGCATTAAATATTAATGTTTTCAATATTTTGTTCCGCAATTATTTTTTGCTCTTCCTCTGAAATTTCCAGTTTCCCGTTACGAATAAGTTCAACCGCCTCTGATGCTTCCTTTAAAACGTTTGCATCATTCATGATATCACCCAGCCGAAACTCAAAATCTCCACTTTGTCTCACGCCAAAGAAATCCCCCGGTCCCCGCAATTTTAAATCTTCATTAGCAATCAAAAAACCATCGTTTGATTTGCATAAAATTTCCAGCCGCTCGGCAGCTTCTTTTCTGCCCGAACCGTTAATAAAAATACAATAGGACTGATCGTTGCCTCGTCCTACACGTCCCCTTAACTGATGAAGCTGCGCCAGACCGAATCTCTCCGCATTTTCAACCATCATTACCGTTGCATTCGGTACGTTCACTCCCACCTCCACAACTGTAGTCGCAACAAGAATCTGAATTTCATTATTGGCAAACCGGTTCATTATTTCATTTTTCTCGGAAGCCTTCATTCTTCCGTGTAGAAACTCTATTTTAACCGACACAGGCATAATCTGTTTCAATTTATTTGCATATTCTATTACATTTTCGCCTTCCACTGCCTCACTGTATTCCACTGTCGGACAAATAACGTAGACCTGTTTGCCTTTTGCAATCTGCTTTTGCATGAAATCATAAGCATTTGGTCTGTAATCTGTTCCCACAACACAGTTTGCTATGGGAAGCCGATTTGCGGGAAGTTCATCAATTACAGAAATGTCCAAATCCCCGTACATAATAATTGCCAGAGTTCTCGGAATAGGTGTGGCGCTCATTACCATGACATGAGGATGATTTCCTTTTGTTGACATTGCTTCTCTCTGTCGGACACCAAATCGATGCTGTTCATCCGTAATAACCATAACAAGATTTTTATAATTCACTTTTTCCTGTATGAGCGCATGGGTTCCGATAATAATATCTGCCGCTCCACTTTCTATAAGAGCATAAGTTTCCCGTTTTTCCTTTGTACTCATGGAACCTACAAGCACGACAACTGTGGCATTGATATTATTGTTCTCCAGCATTTCTTTTATATTTTCATAATGTTGTCTGGCAAGTACTTCTGTCGGTGCCATCATTGCTCCCTGACCGCCGTTCAATGCAGCAGTAAGCAATGCCAGAACTGCGATAATTGTTTTTCCGGAACCCACATCTCCCTGTATCAGTCTGTTCATTGTTTTTTCGGACTGTATATCTTTTTTTATTTCCTGCCAGGTTCTCTGCTGGGCCTTTGTGAGTTCATAGGGCAGGGATTTTATAAGATGTTTTACCGCTTCCGGTTCTTTCAGTACATGTTTATTCGGCAATTTTTCATTACTTTCCTTTAAACTCCGCAACGAATATATAAAACTAAAAAACTCCTCAAAAACAAGCCTTTTTCTGGCTTTTTGCAATCTCTCCTTATCTGTCGGATAGTGAATATCATGGATTGCAGTTTCTGCATCTTCCAATCCGTATTTTTTTCTCACAGATTCCGGAAGTTTTTCTTTCGGCTTTACCAGCGCAAATGCCTGCTTTATCGATTTCTGCACCACATTATTTGTAAGTCCGGATACTAACGGATAAATTGGCTGCATTTCACCCATTTTAGAATCATATTCGCTTAAAGTGAAAATTTTTGGCTGCTCCATAACAAAACTTCCGTGATTTTCTTTGACAAATCCCCGGAACACAAACACACTGCCCCTTTGCAGCTTTCCTTTTAAATAGGGGGCATTAAACCATGTAGCCTTAATGGCATTTCCTTCCTCATCCCTAAGATATCCATTAACAACATACAAATTTCGAACGCGTTTTACAGTGATATCTCTCACCACAGATGCCTGTACAGCCTGGGTTCTGTCACATTCCAAATTTCGGACCGGAACAGGAGCTTCAAACACATCATAATATCTGGGATAATATCGCAACAAACCTTCTACGGACGTAACACCTGCTCTGTAAAATAAATTTTCTGTTTTTTCTCCGATTCCGTTTAAAGCTTTTAAGTTCATAATTTTCTCCAAATCAATTATTATTATTTTATCATATCAACTTTGTAAAATCCACCCGGACTCCATATCGACAGCAAGTTCATTACCTTATAGGGAGAATACAAAGAAGGTATATTTGCTTTTATGTACAATATACAACAACCTGCTTTATAAATTAAATGCCATTTTAACAAAGAAAAGCAACACGTAAATCGCATTGCTTTTCTAATCTTTTCATAAATTTCGTACGCTATTTAATTTTTATTTTTGCCGAATATCTTCCGTAAATATATTTTTTTGCTTTCTTTTTGTATGCGCGAACTCTTACATAATAAGTTCCCTTTTGTTTTCTCCTGATAGTTACTTTTCTTTTCTTTGTCTTAATTGTTGTTGTTTTCTTCTTTTTAAATTTCTTGGTTGTAGAATAAGAAACCTGATATCCTGTTGCACCTTTTACTTTACCAATCTTAATGACAGCTTTTTTCTTGGTTACTTTTTTCTTCGTAACTTTTTTAACCTTTGCCGGAATAATTTTGAACTTATATGTATTTGAGTTTTTAAATCCGTTCAGTCCTTCAATTTTAATTTTCGCCGTACCCATTTTTTTGTTGTTTTTATAG
>CALWNA010000044.1 GCA_944382505.1 uncultured Lachnospiraceae bacterium | reverse complement strand
TTTCTTTTTTTAAAATGATAAATGCATAATGCATTTGTAAAAAAATGTGGTATACTATTTATGCTATGCGAAAAAATATTTACGGTATAATTTGTGCTGAAAGGCTTGGTATTAATCATGAGAATTGGAATGGGATATGATGTTCATAAATTGGTGAAAGACCGAAAGCTCATATTAGGCGGCGTGCAGATACCCTATGAAAAAGGTCTGCTGGGACATTCCGACGCAGATGTCGTAGTACATGCTATTATGGATTCACTTTTGGGAGCGGCAGCACTGGGTGATATTGGAAAACATTTTCCGGATACAGATCCGGCTTACAAAGATATTTCAAGCATAGAACTTTTGCGTCACGTAGGACTGCTTTTAAAAAAAAATAATTACGAAATAGGAAATATAGATGCTACAATTATATGTCAGAGGCCTAAATTAGCTCCATACCGCCAACAGATGATTGAAAATGTAGCAGAAGCGTTGGAAATAAAAACAAGCCAGGTGTGTATTAAAGCCACCACAGAAGAAGGATTGGGATTTACGGGAGAAGGTCTGGGAATATCAGCTCAGTCTATATCGCTATTGATAGAAGGTTCATATGGAAAAATATAAATTATGTGAGATAAAACTGGAAGATTACGAAAAAATTAATGAATATTATAAGTTAAGAAGACCGGAGACGGCAGACAGCAATATTATTGATTTGTATTTGTGGAAAAACAGTTATCCCACACGATACTTTACGAATGAAAAAGGTCTTATGTGGGTTGCAAAAAGTGAAAGCGGTCAATATTATTCTTCAGTACCCTGTTGCAGGGATGAAGATTTGAAAGAATGTTTTCTCGAAACACAAAAATATTTTAATCAGGTGCTTCATAAGAAGCTTACGATGTATGTTGTCGATAAGGCGGCAGTTGAAAAATTAAATCTTTCGGAAAAAGAATATGTTATTGTCCCTGACAGAACATACTTTGATTATGTTTATGATGCAGAAAAATTGAGAACATTTAGCGGAAAGAAATATCACAAAAAGAAAAATCACCTGAATGCGTTTAAGCGGGAATATGCTGGCAGATATGAATTTAAGTTTCTGACCGGAAAAAATGAAAAAGAAATATTGGAATTTCTTGAAAAGTGGAAAGAGACAAAGAAAGACACAGAAGAACATGAATTTATTGACAGTGAGGCATATGGAATAAAGTACCTGCTGGAAAATGAAGATGTGTTTGACTATAAAATTGGCGGCGTATTTGTGGACGGGATACTGGAAGCATTTACCATAGGGAATTATTACAAAGAAGAAGATATGGTATATGTTCCGGTAGAGAAGGCAAATCCAAACATAAGAGGGCTATATCCGTATATATGCAGTCAGTTTCTCATAGAAGCGTTCCCTGAGGCAGGAAAAGAAAACCGCGAAGATGATATGGGGCTTGAAGGACTGAGAAAGTCCAAGCTGTCGTATCATCCAATATATCTGATTGAAAAATACACAATTATCCAAAAATAAAAAACTATTGAATTATAAAAACAGGAATATAATAACTATATAAAGGATTCACAGGAGACAAAGTATGATTAGATATCTCGATAATTGCGAAAAACAAAATATCCGGCCGCTATATGAACATTGTTTTGACGACAGCAGGGAATATACGGATTATTACTTTGAAAAACGTTTGCCGGACAATGCTGTTGCAGTAAATGAAATAAATCATGAGATCGTGTCAGCCATGCACATTGTTCCGAAAAATGCTTTTGTGGGAAGTTTCAAAACAAATGTTATGTATATATATGGTGTGGGAACTTTCCAACAATACAGAGGAAAAGGGATGATGAAAGAGTTGTTTTCCCGTGTTCTGAAAGATATGTTTCATGACATGGAGGCCTTCACTTATCTTATTCCTTCCGATGAGGAAAACGCAAAGATTTACAGAAAACTGGGATTTGAATTTGTTATGGATCAAAAAGAGATGAAACCGGTGGAACATAGAAGAAAGGCTACGCATTCTCTTATTTTAAGAAGGGCCGAAAATTCAGATTTAATCCGAATTGCTATTTTTGCGCAGGCATCCATGGAAAAAAAGTATAGTGTAGCGCTCATAAAAGATATTGATTATTTCCGCAAAATGAAAGAGTTGATTGCGGTAGAAGGCGGACGAATAGAAATATATGTGGAAAATAAGGTTATTGTAGGTTACAGGATATGGATAGATGGGGAGATATTAGAGGAGGTCCTCGATTCAAGCATACAATCTTTAAGCTGGCTTGGAAACAAAACAAAACCTTATGCCATGGCGAGAATAATTAATATACGAAAGACTTTGAGATTGTTAGGGTTTAAAGAATTCGGACAAAAGATTATCAGGATCAGTGATCCCATTATAGAAGAAAATAATGGATGTTTTAAATTGACATATCAGCACGGCAACGTTAAACTTGATAAGATAAATGAAAAGCAGTTAAGTATTGAGCCGGAGATTGATGTTACAATCGGAGAACTGACAGCCCATATATTTGGTTACAAATTTATTGACGAGCTGCCCAGGGTATGTTTGAAAGACAGTTTTTTTATTAATGATTATGTTTAGACTGCAAATGTGAAAGTTTTAAATTTAATCTGCCGTTTCGATGCATTTGTGTTGCAAAAACATAGTGGTATTCGATGTAAAGGTATGAGATAAATAAGGGGTAATCATGGGGTTTTTCAGTTATTATAAAGAAGAAGTTGAAGTGATTAAGGAAAGAGATCCTGCCATAAAAAAGAATATTGAAGCACTTCTTTACCCAAGTTTTTGGGCGATTTATCATTATCGGCGGGCACATAAATTATATAAAAAAGGACATATTTTTCGGGCGAGAAAAATATCCCAAAGAGCCGCAAGAAAAACCGGAATAGAAATCCACCCGGCAGCAGAAATCGGAAAAGGGCTGTTTATTGATCATGGACATGGTGTGGTAATTGGTGAGACGACCATTATAGGGAATAATGTCACATTGTATCAGGGAGTAACCCTGGGCGGTACAGGAAAAGAAAAAGGAAAGAGGCATCCAACCCTTCAGGATAATGTAATGGTAGGAGCAGGGGCAAAAGTGCTGGGTTCATTTACCATAGGTGAAAACTCAAAAATAGCAGCAGGTTCCGTTGTTCTGGAAGAAGTTCCTTCAAATTGTACTGTTGTGGGCGTTCCGGGAATTATAGTAAAACAGGATGATGTAAAAATACCCCGCAATGATCTTGATCAGGTACATATCCCGCATCCTGTACAGAATGAGCTAAAGAGATTAAGTGACGAAAATCAGAAACTTCTGGAAATGATTCATCAATTGGCAGAAAAAATTAAGGAGTAAAAAATGAAAATTTATAATACTTTATCAAAGAAAAAAGAAGAATTTGTTCCCATTGAAGAAGGCAAGGTACGGATGTATGTGTGCGGTCCTACTGTATACAATCTCATCCATATCGGAAATGCCAGACCGATGATCGTGTTTGATACATTCAGAAGATATTTGGAATATAAAGGATATGAGGTGAATTATGTTTCAAATTTTACGGATGTTGATGACAAAATTATCAAAAAAGCAATCGAAGAAAATACTACGGCAGAGGAAATATCGCAGAGATATATTAAGGAATGCAAAAAAGATATGCAGGGAATGAATATTAAGCCGGCAACGACCCATCCGCTTGCGACCAAAGAAATCGAAGGAATGATTGATATGATAAAAAAACTCGTGGATAACGGGTATGCTTATGACACAGATGGTACCGTATACTTTAGAACAAGAAAGTTTAAGGATTACGGTAAGCTGTCAAAAAAGAATGTGGACGATCTGGAAGCCGGACACAGAGATATTAAAGTGGCAGGAGAGGAGTCCAAAGAAGATCCTTTGGATTTTGTTCTCTGGAAACCGAAAAAAGAGGGAGAGCCGTCATGGTCCTCGCCCTGGAGTGACGGAAGACCGGGATGGCATATTGAATGCTCTGTTATGTCCAAAAAATATCTGGGAGACGAAATAGATATTCATGCAGGCGGGGAGGATCTTATTTTTCCACATCATGAAAATGAAATCGCACAGAGTGAAGCGGCAAATGGATGTCAGTTTGCAAAATACTGGATGCATAACGCATTTCTTAATATTGACAATAAAAAAATGTCCAAGTCACTGGGGAATTTCTTTACCGTAAGAGATATTGCGGAAAAATATGACCTTCAGGTATTGAGATTTTTTATGCTGAGTGCTCATTACAGAAGTCCATTAAACTTTAGCGATCAGTTAATGGAATCGGCGAAAAGCGGTCTTGAAAGAATTGTAACAGCAGGAGAAAAACTCCGGGATGTTATGAAAAACGGCAAGGACGGCGCTATGACAGAAGCAGAAAGAAAATTAGCAGAAGATGCACAGGAATATATAAAAAAGTTTGAAGATGCGATGGATGATGACTGCAACACGGCCAATGCTATTTCCGCAGTGTTTGAGTTTGTAAAATTTGCAAACAGCAATGTAAAGGAAACAGCGTCAAAAACGTTTGCAGAAGAACTATATAAAATTATGGCGCAGTTATGTGATATTCTTGGAATCATACTGGAAAAGAAAGATGTCAATGTAGGCGATGAAGCATACATTGAAGAAATGATTGCAAAGCGCGCACAGGCAAAGAAAGATAAAGATTTTGCACTGGCAGACAGCATCCGTGATGAACTTGCGCAAAAGGGGATTGTTCTGAAAGATACAAGAGAAGGTACAAAGTGGTCCAGAGCATAACAATTATTGCTTTGTTATGGTGTGACTGCACCGAAAATCCGGGAAAAGAGTGAATTATGAATAGAGATTTGTTTGAGATGATTAAAGAGTCCATGGAATTGAAAGATGTGGACATCACGAATTATTCTCCTTTAACTTTAGCATATATCGGTGATGGGATTTATGAGATTATTATCCGCACTATTATTGTAGATGAAGCGAACCGTCAGGTCAGCAAAATACACAATGCGGCATCAAAACTGGTTAAGGCGCAGACACAGGCAGAACTTGTATTTTTACTGATGGATGATTTGACAGAGGAAGAACAGGGCATCTATAAACGTGGGCGAAATGCAAAAGCAATTACAAGAGCAAAAAATGCGTCGATGACAGACTATCGGACAGCAACAGGATTCGAGACGCTTATGGGGTGGCTTTATCTGACAGGACAGTCGCAGCGGATGATGTTTCTGATCCGGGAAGGGCTGAAAAAGTTGCAGAAGAAGAATAAAACACTTTCTGTGACAAATGAAAAATAAATTTGAGTAAATGTCAAATAAAGAAAGAGTGTTTGTATATGAGATATCAGGAATTTACGTTGGAAGGGCGTAATGCGGTTATTGAAGCATTTCGTGCCGGAAAGACAATCGACAAGCTTTTTGTGCTGGAACATTGCAAGGAAGGTTCAATGAATACTGTTCTCCGCGAGGCAAAAAAGCACGACACAATTATTAATTATGTGAAGAAAGAACGCCTGGATCAAATGTCGGAAACGGGAAAACATCAGGGAGTAATCGGATATGTTGCGGCATATGAATATTCTACGGTGGATGAAATACTGGAACGGGCAGAAGAGAAAGGGGAGGCGCCATTTGTCATTGTGCTTGATGACATTGAGGATCCGCATAATCTGGGGGCTATTATCAGAACCGCAAATCTTGCGGGAGCTCATGGAGTAATCATTCCAAAGCACAGAGCCTCCGGGCTTACGGCAACGGTAGTCAAGGCTTCGGCAGGGGCGGTTCATTATACTCCTGTGGCAAAGGTTACCAATATATCAAAAACAATAGAAGACTTGAAAAAGCAGGGATTATGGTTTGTCTGCGCGGATATGAATGGAACAACAATGTATGATCTGGATTTGAAGGGACCGATTGGACTGGTGATAGGAAACGAAGGAAAGGGTGTAAGCCGTCTGGTCCGGGAAAAATGTGATTTTGTTGCATCTATACCAATGTTTGGAGATATCGATTCCCTGAATGCCTCTGTGGCGGCGGGAGTACTTGCATATGAAATCGTAAGACAGCGCATTCAGTAAATTTATGCAGAAACCGTAAATTAAATTATTGTAAAATAATATAATTTATGGTATTATCTTTTTGGTCGCAAGACAAGCTGCCATGGCTCAGGTGGTAGAGCGTCGCCTTGGTAAGGCGGAGGCCACGGGTTCAAATCCCGTTGGCAGCTTTTGAAAATATTGGAAAAGAAAAGACTGTTACACTATCAATGATATGGTGGAAAGTCTTTTTTTAGTATAAATATTGCAACAAAAAATTATATGTGGTAATATAATGTGAGTATTAATGCTGAGAAAAGAGGATATACATATGAATAAAAAAGTTTTATCAGTTTTAGTAGACAATACGTCAGGTGTATTGAACAGAGTTGCCGGATTGTTCAGCAGAAGAGGCTATAATATTGACAGTCTGACAGTTGGGGTTACGGAAAATCCAAAATATTCAAGAATGACAATCGTTGTGACAGGTGACGACGATATAATAGAACAGATTATAAAACAGATTGAAAAGCTTGTAGATGTGAATAAAGTGGAAATATTGGAAAATGATTGTTCCGTTTTTCGGGAACTGATTCTTGCAAAAGTGCGGGCTTTGCCGGAACAGCGACAGCAGGTTATGGCGGTTGCAGATATTTTCAGAGCAAAAATTGTTGATGTTTCAAAAGATTCCCTTATGGTTGAACTTACCGGAAACCAGAATAAATTGGAAGCATTTCTCAATTTATTAGGGGATTATAATATCGAATTGGTAAGAACAGGTATTACAGGACTTGCAAGAGGAATGAAATAATAGGACTTGCAATGACAAAAAAATAGGTTTATAACTGTTAATGACAGTTTTAAAATTAAATTACATATGGAGGCGATAATTATGTCAGAAGCAAAAATTTATTATCAGGAAGATTGTAATCTTTCTTTGTTGGAAGGCAAGACCATAGCAATTATCGGTTATGGAAGTCAGGGTCATGCACATGCACTGAATGCAAAGGAATCAGGATGCAATGTTATCATTGGTTTGTATGAAGGCAGCAAATCATGGGCAAAGGCTGAGGCGCAGGGATTTAAAGTATATACAGCAGCAGAGGCAGCTAAGAAGGCTGATATTATTATGATTCTTATTAATGATGAATTACAGGCTGACATGTATAAAAAAGACATCGAGCCAAACCTTGAGGCTGGTAATATGCTTATGTTTGCTCATGGTTTCAATATACACTTTGGCTGTATTACACCGCCAAAGGATGTCGACGTTACTATGATTGCACCGAAGGGTCCTGGTCATACAGTACGTTCAGAATATCAGGAAGGCAAGGGTGTTCCTTGTTTAGTTGCAGTAGAGCAGGATGCAACAGGCAAGGCATTGGATATAGCATTAGCTTATTCCTTGGCGATTGGCGGAGCAAGAGCCGGTGTTCTTGAAACTACCTTTAGAACAGAAACAGAAACAGACTTGTTTGGTGAGCAGGCAGTGCTTTGCGGTGGTGTTTGTGCACTTATGCAGGCAGGTTTCGAGACATTATGCGAAGCAGGATATGATCCGAGAAATGCATATTTTGAGTGTATTCACGAAATGAAGCTGATTGTTGACCTTATCTATCAGTCAGGTTTCGCAGGAATGAGATATTCTATTTCAAACACAGCTGAGTATGGTGATTATATTACAGGTCCAAAGATTATTACAGAAGATACAAAGAAGGCTATGAAGCAGATTCTTTCCGATATACAGGATGGAACATTTGCGAAGGAATTCTTACTTGATATGTCACCGGCAGGACGTCAGGTTCACTTCAAGGCTATGAGAAAGCTGGCTTCAGAACATCCATCAGAGAAAGTCGGTGAAGAAATCAGAAAACTTTACAGCTGGAATGATGAAAGCGGTAAGTTAATCAATAACTAAAATAAAAGCTTTTTAAGCATATATTGATAGAACAAAAAAGAATCCGGGGATTGTATAGTGCAAATCCCTGGATTCTTTTTTGGTTTATAATATATTGCTAAAATATTTTATTTATGATATTTTAAAGGAAAGAAAAGAATGGAACGGATGAATAAATGGGGGTCAAGATTAGATACGTTGGTTGAAAAACGTAATTTCCAGGATATAGATCCCCTTGTTGTAAAAGCAGCAGGGGGTTTTTTGTGAGGATTGTCTGGAAGATATGAAAAACTATTTGGAATCGATTGATTAATTACGAGAAATATATAATAAGAGAGAGTAATGATGTTGATTCTATTGTAGGGAGGGATGAAGTAATGAATATCAAAAAAATAAAATTAAATATATTTGTCGCTATTCTGTTAGGTGTGGTATCTTTGTTTGCTGTCAGAGCACAGGCATTGGAACCGCCGTATCTGGTAATCCGTAACGCACAGGATGTTATCACAAAGAATAATGCAATTTTACATGTAGAATTGACAAGCACCGGTGGGGAAGAAATTACGGAATTTGAAATTGTCATCAGAAAGGACGAAGAGATAATTTATCAGGGTGAGAAACCCGTAAATATGAATGACAGTGACAGAATGAGTATTTCTTTTGATTTAAACAAAGATTTTTCCTGGGAATTATCTCCGAGCACAACATATACATACTTTATTTATGCAAAATCCCACGGGGAATATCTGGGAGATTTGTATCGAAATGGTTTCCGCTTTACAACTTTAGATGCAGATAGCGTCATTGTTGAGGAAACGACGACTGCTACCCAGGAAACAACAACGACGGAATTTATCCCATATGGTGAAGTTATAATAGATACGGAAGATACGGATAAAAGACCGTCCAGGGCGAAGATTAAATCGGCAAAGAACTCAAAAAAGCGATCCATTGTTCTTAAAATAAAAAAGTTGAAAAATGCTAAGAGATATCAGATTCAGTATGCAAAAAATAGAAAATTTAAGAATGTAAAGTCTAAAAGAATAAAGAAGGCCACTTACACCATAAAGAAACTGCAAATTGGCAGAACATATTATGTAAGAGTACGAGGTATAAACGGAACAAAAAAAGGTGCGTGGTCAAAAATAAAAAAGGTGAAGATTAAAAAATAGAAAAAAATTGTTTTATAACTAAAATAATCAGAGCAAAAAGATGATGATACTGACGAAAAAAGTGAAAACAGTCAAGAGCTGAGTGTAGAAAAATATACTCGGCTCTTTTTATGTGAAATATATAAAATGGATGAAAACAAGAAAATTAAAAAAGTTGTAAAAAAACGAAATAAAAGTGCAAAAATATGCGTTATAAAAATAAAGACGAACATAAAGTCGTGCAAGATGGGGAGGGATTGAAAAAGTAAAAGCGAAAATGAATGAATCTCTTGTAATATATGTTTGACTAAATTGTGCAGAAAATGTAGTATTATAGGAGAAAAAATAAAGTAGGATGGATTCATGGAAAACGCACAGACAAACAATGAAATTAACGAAGAATTATTTGAAAAAATAGCAAAGGGTGATAATGAGGCTTTTGCAGAGTTATATTATACGTCATACAGACAGATTTATGGTTTTCTCTTATCTCTGACGCGCAATAAGGAAGACGCAGAGGATTTATTACAAAATACATATATCAAAATCAGAAATGGAAGTCATTTATATAAAAAGCAGGGAACACCGATGACGTGGATGTGTACCATAGCAAAAAATCAATTCCTGGATTTTGTAAGAAAATATGGGAAAAATAGAAGTGTAGATTTCGGAGAAGTGGAAAATTATGTATCGGAGGGATTTACGATTCAATCAGACGATGCAAAGACAGTGGAAGACAGAATGCTGCTGGAGTTGGCATTTGGTAAATTGGATGAGCAGGAGAGAACAATTATAATATTACATATGATAAACGGCTTAAAACATAGGGAAATAGCAGATATTACAGGATTGCCTCTGTCGACTGTTATTACAAAATATAATCGTTCTCTGAAGAAAATGCGAAGAATCATTGGAGAATAGGAGGTCATTATGCAGGACAAAGATATTAGGGAAAAACTGAATCAGGAACTTGACGAAATGGCTCCTGATATTTTAAACAAGATATTGGCAACACCAATAGAACCGGTGAAAAATGAGAAAGAATTATTCGGAAAGAACAAGCCGTTATTCAAAAAAGATAAAAAAGGAAAGAAATTTATATGGATTCCGGTAGTGACGGCAGTACTTGCAGCGTGCATTATAATGGCTATTTTTCTGATGCCGTCAATGAACAATATAAAAGGACCACAGGTAAATATGGCATTTAATATTATTATAGACGTAAATCCAAGCATTCAAATAAAAGTTAATGCAGACGGAACCGTAAAAAAACTGAAGGCAAGTAATAAAGATGCCAAAGAAATTGTCGAAAAAGTCAATGAAAAGATAGGAAAGAATACGGATTACAATAAAGTTGTACAACTGGTTGTGAAGCAATTAAATAGAAAGGGATATCTTAAGACGAAAAAAAATGCAATGTTGTTGTCCGTTGTTTCAGAGGAAAAGGAGTCCGGTAAAAAGATATTAAAAAGAATCAAAGAAGAGACAAAACAGTATACGGAAGATAAAGATATTAAGTGCACTGCAGTTTATCAGAATTGTGTAATTGATGAGAAAATCATTAAGGTGGCTGAGAAAAATAATGTTTCCGTGGGAAAAGCCGCTTTCTGTATAAAAATTGCGGAAAAAGAAAAAATCAGTGTAAGTGAAATGTGCAAAAATGATATTGAAACATTGGTAAAACAAGCGGAAATAAGTGGAGTAACAACAGATGAAGAAGTCATTATAGATGATGATATATTATATAATGAAGGTGAAATAGAGACAGTGACAGAGACAGAGAGTATGTTTTTGGAAACAGAGAGTATCAGTGAAACGGAAACGATAGAGGAGAGCAGCAAAACAGAAGAGACGACTACAATATTTGTCCCAGAGGAAACACAAACTTTACCGGAAGAAGTCAGTATTCAGGAAACAACAACGATGATTCCATAGTTAATGGGTACAGTTGCTGCCTTGTATAATATTCAGCGCATCAAAACGATGATTCATATAATTTAATACTTTTTTCTTGTCTCCGCTCCAAAGAGGTGCGACAAGAAGTGATTTTGGACCGTCACCGGTTAAACGGTGGATTACAATGTTTTTTGGAATATATGTAAGACATTCCGCAATAATATCTACATAATCTTGCATAGACAGTACTTGAAATTTATTGAAAAGATACTCCTTTTCCAGAGGAGTATCTTTTAGTACATGCAGTAATTGCAGTTTGATACCGGAAATATTGAGAGAACATACATGTTTCACGCTGTTTATCATATCAGACTTTGTCTCTCCCGGAAGTCCGATAATCAAATGAACAATTACATCAATATGAATATTGTTCAGGGATTTTACGGCATTATGAAAAACCGGTAGAGAATATCCCCTGTTAATATAAGCGGCAGTGGTTTCGTTGATTGTCTGAAGCCCCAGTTCTACCCATACCGGTTTGATATGATTTAGTTCCTCCAAAAGTTTTAAAACTTCCT
>CALWNA010000043.1 GCA_944382505.1 uncultured Lachnospiraceae bacterium | reverse complement strand
GAGTCCGGTAAATATCGAGTGCGAGGTGGAACGCGTAATTTCCTGCGGAAGTCACGATATGTTTCTCGCAAAGGTGCTTTGTGTCCATGCGGACAGGCATTATTTAGATACGGATGGAAAGTTTGATTTGTCAAAAGCAAACCCCATTGTGTATTCTCATGGATATTATTATGCTACCGGAGAAAGACTCGGAAAGTTTGGCTATTCCGTACAAAAGAAAAAAGCAAAAAAGAGAAGAGTTCATCAGGAAAAAAGAAATAAGGTGAATTCCGAGAAAAAGAAAGGAGAGCTGTATGGCAAAGATTAACTGGGCAATTCTTGGAACAGGAGTCGTTGCAAATGAGATGGCGGCGGCGCTTACCAATGCGGGAAAAGAAATTTATGCAGTTGGGAACAGAACACGTTCCAAAGCAGTAGATTTCGCAAAAAAGTACGGAATTCAAAAAGTATATGGTGATTTCCATGAAATGTTTTCGGATCCTGCGGTTGATGTTATTTATATAACAACACCGCACAACACCCATATAGAATTTATGAAAGAAGCATTGAAGAATGGAAAGCATCTTTTGACAGAAAAATCTATTACGCTGAACAGTGACGAACTGGATGAGGCTATTGCGCTGGCCCGGGAGAACCATGCGGTTCTCTGTGAGGCCATGACAATCTTCCATATGCCGATATACAGAAAGTTAAGAGAGATTCTTGACAGCGGAAAACTGGGCAGGGTAAACATGATTACAATGAATTTTGGAAGTTACAAAGAATACGATATGGGAAACAGATTCTTTAACAGGAATCTGGCGGGCGGTGCAATGCTTGATATCGGTGTCTATGCCATTTCCTTTGTGCGATGGTTTATGGAGTCAAAGCCGACAAAAATTTTGTCACAGGTGAAATATGCACCGACGGGTGTAGATGAGCAGGCTACCATTCTTCTTCAGAATGAGCTGGAACAGATGGCAACGGTTGCGTTGACACTCCATTCCAAACAGCCAAAACGCGGAATGGTTTCCTGTGATAAAGGATATATAGAGATTATGGAATATCCAAGAGCCTGGGAAGCCACCATCACCTACACAGGTGATGGACATACGGAAAAAATTGCAGCAGGTGATCATAAAGAAGCGCTTAAGTATGAGATGGAGGATATGGAGCTGGCAATTAGGAAAGAGTCAGATAACACATATCTGGAATACACAAAAGATGTCATGGACATTATGACACAGATAAGAAGAGAATGGGGAATGTATTATCCGGAAGAAGAAAAATAATCCGGGTTAGTGTTGAAATATAGTTTGGATGGTACCGGTTATGAATTCAGAAATTATATTGCATATTGATGTAAATTCAGCATATTTAAGCTGGACCGCCGTAAAAATGCTCAACGAAGGCAGCAATGTTGACATCAGGAATATTCCTGCAATTATTGGCGGCAGCAGAAAAGAACGTCATGGCATTGTTCTTGCAAAGTCAATTCCCGCAAAAAAGTATGGCATTGTCACAGGCGAACCGATTACAAATGCATTAAAAAAATGTCCTGAATTGATGATTGTTCCACCGGAACATCATTACTATCAAATACAAAGTGAAAAATGCATGGAAGTACTTAGAAGCTTTACACCGGATATTGAGCAGGTCAGTATTGATGAGTGCTATATGGATTTTTCCGGGATACAAAATAAATTTTCATCACCGATGGAAGCCGCATATGAAATAAAAGATACGATAAAGAATCAACTCGGGTTTACTGTAAATATCGGAATATCCGATGTGAAGGTACTGGCGAAAATGGCATCCGATTTTACGAAACCGGACAAAGTACATACATTGTATAGAAATGAAATACAGACGAAAATGTGGCAGCTTCCGGTGGAAGATTTATTTATGGCCGGAAAGTCCAGTGTGGACACGCTTCACAAACTCGGCATATTTAATATCGGGCAGTTGGCGAAAAGTCCGGTAGATATTCTGGAGTCCCATTTGAAAAGTCATGGACGCACATTGTGGGAGTATGCCAATGGAATTGATGAAAATGGTGTAAATACAGTAAAAGAAGAATTAAAAGGTGTGGGAAACTCCACGACGCTTCCCTATGATTTGGATCAAATTCAGGATATTGAAAAAATATTACTGCAATTGTCAGAGAAGGTGGGAGGCAGGCTGCGAAAAGGGAAACAAATGGCAAAGACTGTGGCAGTGGAAGTAAAATACAATGATTTTTCGAAATCTTCCAGACAGACAACACTGGACCGCGCCACGGATTCGGGGACAGAAATTTATAACCTTTCAAAAATGCTTTTTCGGCAACTGTGGAATAAAAAGCCGGTAAGGCTTTTAGGTGTACGGACAGCAAATCTTGTGGAACAGGGAGAGCCGGAACAGCTGTCCATTATGGATATGCTTTATGATGATAATAAAGGAGACAGTGTTTTGGCGGGAGAAGACTTACAACCTTCCAGAGAAAAAATAAAAAAACTGGATCGTGCATTGGATGCCATCAAAAATAAGTATGGGAATAATGCAGTGTCCAGAGCCAGTCTGTTACAGACAAAGTCGGATAATACAAAGAGCAAAATGAAAGACAAAAAATAAATCAGGGATGCAGGACAAATATTATAAAGAAATTTTAAGACTGTGAATAAATCAATTACAAAGAGGGAAAAATGGACATGAAGAAAAATATTGTTTTAATAGGTATGCCGGGAGTAGGCAAAAGTACAATAGGAGTTATTCTGGCAAAAATACTGGGATATCAGTTTATAGATGCAGATCTGGTTATTCAGGAACGTTATGGGATGCTTTTAAAAGAAATAATAGCAAAACATGGGGTGGATGGATTTGTTCAGATTGAAAACGACGTGAACAAAATGCTGAATCCGGACAAAGCAGTTATCGCTACGGGGGGCAGCGTTGTTTACGGGAAGGAGGCAATGGAACATTTTTCTCAAATCGCTACGGTTATTTATCTTGAACTGGATTATCCTGCACTCACAAGAAGGCTGGGAAATCTGAAAAAACGCGGCGTGGTTCTGCGTGACGGTCAGACACTGAGAGACATATATAACGAAAGAGTTCCGTTATATAATAAATATGCGGATATTATTGTAAATGAAAATCATTGTTCCATTGAGAGAA